>CALABZ010000232.1 GCA_937888615.1 uncultured Lentisphaeria bacterium
ATTATGCAGGGCTTCCCACAGGGCATGCTTCCACGGCAGTTCCGAATCATCATAGACGGCGGGACGCCAGGACGGGAGTTCACGTGCTTCCAGGCTGTCCGGGCAGAAATCGATCCGGGCGGTACGGGTTTCGCCGGGGGCGAGATCAATCCAGGCGGTGCGGATGCGGAGACGTTTTTTGTAGCGGTTGCGCGGGCTGTCGGGAACTTCGCTGACTTCGGCATTCAACGGAAAACTGATCCAGGAGTTGGAGTCGGTTTCGATTGCGTCGCGGAAAGCGATTCCGTGGTAACGCATGTTCATGGCGATGCCGTTCATTGAGACATGTTCGGCAGTGACGCGGCATTCCGGCAGGTCGAGGCCTTCGCACGGGTTCAGGTACAGGTGAAATTCCCACTGACGCGCTTCCCCGGATGGGTTTTCGAGCAATAGTTCGAGCGAGAGCCGTCCTTCGCCGTCGGTTGAAAAAATTGCGGTTGCGCGAATCTGATGTTCGGCGGTCGGCAGGTAGATGAAACTCCAGTTTCGGCGGTCGGGGGTGATTTCCCAGCCGAGGACCCGCATTTCGTGGTTGTGCTCGAAACGCTCGGCACCGCGCACATAACCGTGGAAAATATCAAGTGCGGGATGGGTCTTGAACTCGGGATAATTCTGGTACATGACCAGGATCATTTCGAGGGTTTGCTGTTTGCCGTATTCGGGGATGAACACGGCGTTGGCTCCGTAAGCGAGGCTGGACACCGGAGCCCAGATATTTTGATTCATTGTTCAAATCCTTTTATCGCGTGCCACATTTTTTCCTGGCGCTGATCGGCCCGGCTTCGGTCCCGGTCGATTGTCCATTGATCGACATTCTCTTTCTGGGACGTTATTTCATCGAACAGATCCTTGCGGAGTTCTGCGAGCAGTGGATGGTGTTTTTCGAGTTTCTGCAGCAGTATCCGGTAGTACTCATAGTCTTGACGGGCATTGTAAACAGCTTCAACCTGTTTGCTTCCGTAAACCGTATCGGCGTTGAAATAAAATGGGGAGAAGATCATTCCCCGATGATTATATTCATTCAGGTCGCGCGGTGCACTGACGAAATCCCACAGGTCAAATCCATAGAAGTTGTCGATAAGCATACCGCTCAGAACCGGCATGGCATAATAGGTATACGGATCGAAAGAACGACTGTTGCCGTTACACTGGTAAAAACCGAAAGAAAGATCCGCCGGGCGTTTATTGGCTGTCTCCAGATAGAAACGAAGCACATCCGGTGTATAATTGAATGAACTTATGAGGATATTCGCCCCTTTATATTTCTGCTGTTGAGTTATTTGCAGCCGTGGATTGAAATAGAGCGGAAACGGTTTGCCGTCGGCGGTCGCCGCCTGCGCGGCGGAAGACCATGCTTCGAACAGTGCTTTACTGCGAGGCGTATCCGCTTCATCTATGACATGAAGGAATACTTGAGGAACCGGATTTTTTCGGCGGATATGATTATTCCAGGCTTTGAGCCATTGTGATATCCTTTTGCGGTAACGTTCCGGATTCCGATCGTAATCAATTCCGGCGAATTTTCCGCTTTGTCCGGGATGGTAGAAAAGCATCAGGCGGCGAGCATCGGCAAAGCGTTCGCACCATTGGTCGAAGGAGGTGTAGTCGGGCTCGCTGGTCAAGGTGTCATCGGAGGAAAAATTCCGTTCATCAACCGCAGGAATGACCGGCATACTGCCCCAGATTGTATCGATCTGGTATTTCTGCATGATTTTTTGAACCGCCGGAAAATTATTTTGATCTACGCCAGGGTAAAGGGAGGGGAGATTGTTGATATAATCGAAAGTCCCGAAATGGCTGCTGAGTTTTTCAGGAAGAGAAGCAGCGGCCACCCGGACCGTAACCGGTATTTGGCGGTCGGCGATTTCAAAGTCGAATTTGTGTTGGCCGACCGGGAAGGAATTAGAATTGAATTCAATCCATATCTGTTGAGTGGCACCGGAGGGGACGGTAAAACGATTTTCGGTTACCGGGCGCAGCATATTGGCATTCAGAAAGTTTTGGCTGCTGTCCGTGCAGACGGCCTCATAGTAAGAGATGCCCTGCATTTTCGGCAGGGAGATTGTTTGAGGAACGTCTCCCGCATTGGTGAAATTCAGGGTGCGGGCCCGACGCTCGTTTTTCAGCATGAAGAGCTTTAACGCGGGTGGGGTTGGGTTGGCGGAGGGACGCGAAAAAATATGAACCGGATTCCAGCGGTTTTCCGTCCAAACGATTACGCCATGATATCCGGCCGCTTTTAATTGGTGCTGATTGATTTTCAGAAGTTCAACCTGTGCTTGATTCAGGGGGGCGACCGTATCGGTGACGGCGAGGTATTTTGCCGGGTCGGCGGCGACTTGGCGGCGCAATTCGGCAAGTTCGTTGGATGGAGACAGAAATTTCAGGTCGGCTTCAAAGCGCTCGTAAGCGGAGAAACTGCTTGAGATATCAGTGGTTTCGCTGTCAAAGCGGAACAGTTCGGTATATGGACGGCAATCCTCCTGCCTGCCTTTGAATATTTCCACCTCGTCGGCGAAATGAAACATCCCGTCACATTTGACCATGAAGCGGACGTAACGGGCGTTGGCATTGACCGGCATATTGAGCCAGAGATTTTTCATCCCGGTATTGTATTCGGGCAGGTCGGGACGGTTGATTTTGATCATTTCACCGGCAAGGGCAAAAGTCCGGTTGTCTTCACTGACCAGAACGTAGAGAGCCAGCGGCCAGCGGGCTCCGGCTGTGCCCGCCCCCGTATGATAACGCACTCCCGCAATCGGATAGCTTTGCCCCAGGTCTATGCTCCAGATAATCGTGGAATGCATCCGCCAGCCGACCGACTCCTGTTCCATCCAGATTTTCTGATTGTCATTGACGGCATACTTGCCGTCAGTCAGGTCGAGGCGATCATTTTCGTTGGTGCAATGCGGATAATTCGGCGCTTGACTGAATATTGCCGGTTTCCCCCGGGCCAGGTTTTCCAGACCGGAGAAGGGCTCCGGGCGGGCTTTTTCCAGTATGAAATCCGAAAAAACGGCATCAATGTTTTTTGACGGGTTTTTGAATGCAAGTTGCAGACGGTTGAATCTGCTCTCCTGATTGATTCGGCGTAGGTCGACTCGGTAAAATCCCTGCTGGTCCGGCTGGATCTGATGAAGATAGCCTCCTGCGAGTTTTTCGTTATTATGGAACATTGCAACGGTCCAGCCGTCGGTGGGCGCAGTCGAAAAAACAGCCCGGAATTTCAGCGTATCGAACCGGCCATCCGGCAACGGGGGCAAGAGAATGTCGGCCTGAGGCCAGCCTTGCATGGCCGGGACTTGGAGGGTAAATGCGGTATCGGAGCTTTGCAGGAGCCTGGCATGGCTTACTTTCAATTTTCCCGTGAGCGGACGGGTCGCGTCGAATAGCGGAATATCTTCGGCGCCAAGACTGAATGCGGTGGACAGGGACAAGGCCGCGAGAAATTTTCTGATCATGTTTTTCACCAGTTGAGTAATTCGGGATTTGAACGCAGATATCCGTACCACGGAGCAGCCAGATAATAATTGTTGTTGATAAAAGCGCCGGCGCCGGTACACCACATTTCAGTGGTTGTTTTGGCGTCGACATGACCATCGGCATAGGCGATATTGTAATAGCCGTTGTGGCGAGGCCAGTAGATCCGGTCGTAGGAGGCCATGTAGAAACCGTTACGGTTGGAAGCCGCCGATTCATTTGGTTCGGTTAATTCCAGCATTTGTCCGGGACGTTTGATCAGCGTTTGCCGCAGGCCGGTGGTATAGCATAGAACCGAATTCAGTCCATAGGTCTGGTAAGAATAGGTGGGCTGGGTCATTGTCGGGCATAACATGACTTTCGGAGTCGGATCATACATGACCCAGCGATTCAATGTTTTGCCATTGAGATAATTTCCAAGGTAGCGAATCCAGTATTCGCCACCGGCGCCTCCGCCCAGTCCAACCAGTTGATAAGAGGGGAAGTACAGATCAAAATCGTCCAGATAATTATTTGTCAACAAAAACATCTGTTTCAGGTTTCCGGTACAGGTGGTTTGCCGTGCTTTTTCTCTGGCTTTGTTCAAGGCGGGGAGCAGCATAGCGGCCAGTATGGCTATGATCGCAATCACGACTAGAAGTTCTATAAGTGTGAAAAAGTTTTTCCGGGATTTCATAATTGCTCCTGTTGGTTGATGTATTCCGGTTTGCGAATGAGTTGTTCTGGGGTTTTCTTGTTCAGCCTGCCTTTGGCGGACAGCAGTTTCCAAGTACTGCGGTCGCCGTTCAGCCGGCTCAGCAGCAGTGTTGCGGCTTTTTCCGCCATGTCGTCTACCGAGAAATCGTATTCTATTACTTCGTGGGGGAACGATACCGCATGATCCGTATTGAACGTCCCATGCGCCCGGATTGCGTCCACATCGCACCCGGAGGATTCCAGAAGTCCCAGAATATCTTCCGCTTCACGCAGGTAGGCACTTACCAGCACCGCGTTTTGGCATTTTTCAACGAATTCATGCGGATCGATTTCGTCGATTTTTCCGTAACGGATGACTTCGATCGTGCCCGGATTCAGGTTATTTTCCGCCAGGCTTCGTTTCAGGCCGTTCAAGCGGTCCTGAATCGAACTGTAATTGAAAACTTCCCGGCGCACCAGAAAAATGAATTTCTTCCAGCCGCGACGCAGGAAATAACGCCCGATTTCAAGCCCGGCCGCCGAGCTGTCGTAAATGACCGCGTCGTGTCCGGCCTCTTCGTAGTACTTGTCCAGCAGAATCAGCGGGAAATCCACCGGTTTCAACTGCATCAGTTCGCGCACCTGAGGGGCCGTGAGAATCGACCAGACCAGGCATCCGCAACAGTTTGGTTTGGTCAGAATGCCGCGGATTTGGGAAAATTGCGTTTCCGGACTGCCGTTCGAACTCAGGAAAAGGATTTCCAGGCCGGCCTGCTGCAAGTGGTTGTGGAGTCCGATGAAAAGCCCGGACAGAAAGGTGGACCTGGTGGTCTGGTCGAAAATGACCGCGACCAGTTTACTGCGTTCTCCCGGCGCTATGCCGTCCCGTTCACGAGGCGCTTTGACGAAAGTCCCGAGCGAACGACTGCGCCCCAACAGTCCCTGGTTGCGCAGTTCATTGAGGGCTTTGCCCAAGGTAATATGGGTGGTGCCGAGCATTTCCGACAGTTGCCGGTCCGATGGGAGGCGGTAGCCGTCCGGGAGCGCCCCCGATACGATCAGTTCCTCAAGAGCCTGGCGAATGCGCAGATAAACCGGCGTCGAACCGTCACTGTTCCTGATTTCTTCGATTTTGCGGACTAATTCTTGATTCATAATATGCTCGTGATATACCTTAATATATGTATATTATAATGCAATGGCGTAAAAAGTCAATACCCGTTTCGCGGAAGCTTCCGAAAAATCAGAAAAATAAAAAGATCCGAGGGAATCGGGGTATTTTTCAGGTTTCCCGATAATGATCGAAGGTGCGGCGGATGGCATCCGCGAGCGGGACGGTGATCTTTAAACCCAGTTCATGTCGGGCGCGGCTGATGTCCGGCACATATGCGGAAACCGGTTGGCCCGGGGCGGGAGGGGTTCGGACTTCAACCGGCCGGGGATTTTCGCAGACGGTTTTCACCAGTTCGGCCAGCTCCCGGATGCTGAGCGATTCGTCGGAACCGACGTTGTAAGCGCGACCCGGCAGGCCGTCGGTCAGGATTTTCAACAGCCATGCCGCCAGGTCCCCGGCGTACAGATAGGAGCGGCGCGGGGTGCCGTCGCCTTTGATGACCAGTGGACGGCGGTGCAGACAGTCGTTGATGAAATTGCCGATGGCGAAATGGGCGTCCAATGGCAGGTATGGGCCGATGAAGGCAAAACAGCGGGCAATCGTAAACGGTTTGCCGGAGGCGAGGCAGAGTTGTTCGGCCGTTTTTTTGCCGCGTCCATAGGCGTTGACCGGGGTGCCGGAAGCGTTTTCGTTGACGAATTCCGGCGGGTTCGGATCGTATACCGCCCCTGAACTGATGTAGAGCATTTTGTCGAAATTCATCCGCAGGACGTGTTCGGTTCCCCCGATAATTACAGACTCCATCTCGTCGTCCGGCAGCGGGATCGTTGAGGCGGTGGCGCCGTGAATGACGTAATCGAAGTGTTCGACGGGGAGGGGAAAATCGCGGACGTCGCCGCGCAGGAATTCGACGCCGGAAAATTCAGGATGAGTGCGGACGAAGCGTTCCGGGTCGCGGGACAGCACGGTAATCCGGGCGGACGCGGGGAGGGCGCGCAACAGCCATTTTCCGAAAAAGCCGGTTCCGCCCGTCAAAAATATCCGTTTGCCTTTCAATACACTCATAATCAAGTATAAATAATATCATAACTGTGTACAAATTCAAATAATTGTGCTTCCAAATCTTGTATTTTGGCGAATAAAACAGTATACTATTCGGTCACATAGAGATGAAAATCATGAGAAAAAAAGTATTTGCTTCCATATTGATATCTGTTTACAATACTGAAGATTATTTAAAACAGTGTTTGGATTCTGTTATTCGGCAATCTGATGAAGATATTGAGATCATAATTGTAGATGATGCTTCCACGGATGGCAGCTTGGCAATCATTGCTGAATACGAGAAACGGGATTCACGAATAAAAACGTTCTTCCATTCTGAAAACAGGGGAATGTTTGTGAGCCGAAATACTGCAATATGCAATGCATCGGGAGAATATTATATATTTGTTGATTCTGACGATTTTATAGAACCTGATTATGTAGAAACGATCAGACGGTTGACCGAGAAAAATAAAATTGATATTATAAATTTCCGCACTGAAGTGGAAAGTGATGAGATGAGGCGGATTGAGAAATTCTTTTTTTCACGTCAGTTCAGACCACTACCCGGCAGTTTGAAGGGAAATAAAGTTTTCGATGCATTTTTATTTAAAGAGAGAATACCGTTTAATATCTGGGGTAAAGCTTTTCACCATAGTTTGTTTTCCAAGGCGGGTAGATTAAACTGTTCCATATCTCAAGCTGAAGATTTCATCCGGGTGTGCATCCTTTTTTCTCATGCGGAGAGTTATTATGGTTCCAGGAGGGTGATGTATCACTATAATTACGGGCGGGGAAGTTTAGGCAAGAAAGAATACAGTCTTCCGCAATACCGGCAATATTGTCAGGATATGAA
Source organism: uncultured Lentisphaeria bacterium (assembly GCA_937888615.1). GTDB lineage: Bacteria > Verrucomicrobiota > Lentisphaeria > Victivallales > Victivallaceae > UBA5239. The sequence continues at coordinate 7,209 of CALABZ010000232.1, forward strand.
TGATGGACTGAATTTTTTGATGGACTATTTTCAGAAAAAGATGTTAGCGGATATCTATTTCAGGAGACTGCAGCAAATCAGAATTTGTTATATGTATATAACCTTTCAATTATTGCATTCCGTTAAAGAAGGTTTTCAGTATGAGGCATTGAACGATTTCACTCAAGTCTGGGGAAAAGAAAATGTTAATGATTTTATTGCGCAGACAAGAATCATCAACACATTTTCTCCGGTCTATACTTTTTTCAAGAATAGCCTGTGGTATTTTTCAATATTCAAGAAACGTTGGTATAATCGCATGAAATTTTGAAGAACTCAATTTCCCGCCATGATTTTCAGCACAAATTAGACTGGCGGAGAATCAATTTGAGTGATCATTTGATGCACGGCATTGCAGACTTCATCTACAGAGATCATATCCAGGCATCGTGACGGTGTCCCATAGCGGCATTCTTCCAATTTACAGTCGCAACATGCCATTGATTTCCTTATGATAATATGATTGTTGCCGAATGGCGTCCAAACATTACCTTTTATCCGGTCGGTGTAAATACCGAGGCAGGGAATACCGGCGGCGGCAGACATATGAACAGGACCGGTATCATTTCCGACATAGAATAAACATTGGCTGAGCATGATGAGAGTTTCTCTCAAGCGGAGCGGGGAATCCGCGGAATTCCTCCAATCGCTTTCCAAATGCATTTTGAATCCGGGCTGTCTGTATTTTCATACGCCGGGTTTCCTGCGTTCGCTGAGCCTGAAACCCCGGAATATTGCCGGGCGAGCGCGGGTTCTGGTATTCAACCGGCGTGCGAAGGCGTTGCGCGGGATGGAGCCGGATTCGGATCGACGAATCGCTGTTGGAACCGTTCAGCAAGGTCAAGCGTTATGCGTTCACGCATTATCCGCAGGTCGGGACCATCGGCTTTTACGAATGGCTGAAGATCATGAACGCGGTGTTCATTAACCGTGCGGCATTTTTGAACCCGTTCAACCGCAGAGGTTAATATCGTTTTTTTATTTCGCCGGACTTGAAATCGATGTAGGAGTTGAGGGGGATTTGTTCGGCGACAGGGATTTCTGGAAAGTCCGGGTCACTGCCGGAGCAATAGCAACACGCCGTGTATAATGGCTTCTTTAACATGCATCTCAGATTACGGCGGGCTTCCTTTATGGCATCTGGGGTGCCGCACCTGCGGATATTGACATAATCGGAAGGATTATCGGGAATAGCCCCGATTAAAATTCCAGTATGGACATTGGCGCAGGGGTAAATCGCACCGCCGAACAAATCATTGCATTCCCGTTTGAAGCAGTGGCTGAGACTGCGGTGGAGTTCCTCCCTGGTATATTTTCGGTTCAGTGGGGGACCGAGGTCCGACCAGGCCGACAGTTCATAAACCTGATATGGAATATTGTGCTTGTCCAGCAGTTTCTTCAATTCATGGATTTTATTGGAATATTCTCCGTAGTCGCTGATCCGAAAAACAAGTTTGTCCTTTTTCAGGGCCGAGAGCACGGATTCGGATGGCAGGAGGGTTCCGTTGGTTATGATGCGTACATGGTTGATATTCGGTTTGGCGGATGCATGGTTTGCTATTTCGCTGATATCTTTCCGTAGCAAGGGTTCTCCGCCGAAGATATCAAAATTATAGATTTTGTCGACAACTGCGGCGGCGCTGTCGATGTCGGCCAGCAGATCGGAGAGGGGGAAATGTTTTCTTTCCTTGATATAGGGAATCCAGTCGCAGCAGTGAAGACAGTTCAGCGAACAGTGTGTGGTGACGATCAGGCCCAACTGGGTCAGGTTGATTGGATGGAAAAACACAATACGGACGGCTGCGACCGGCAGATAGGCGATTTTGGAAGCAATACGCAAAAAGGGGTTGGGTATGCTGTGGAGAAATGCATTACACCTCAGTTCTTTCTCCAGTTCCAGGAGAAAACCTAGAAAAAGAGCAAGAATCCGGAAATAAAGTTTTGCCGGAAACCGTAACTTTTTATCGGATGCCATTAATTTGCTTTTATAAAAAAGTCGCTTGCAATGGTTGAGAAATGAAGACATGTTAACTCTCTGGTTATCGTTTCAGTCGCGCAGCGTTGCGTTTGAGAAATAATTTTGCATATTGAACGGAGTATTTGAGAAAATGACTTATCGGCAGCTCTTCCGGAATATAACAGACGCCTTCGCCGAGGAGGGACAGGAAACGCTTTTGTCCGTAACACTCCATGAACAGTGAATACCCCTCGCATCGGTTCTCGTATGGCAGGCATGATATGCTATTGAGGAGACATTTTTGCAGGTTCTCGGCAAAGACAAGGTGGAATTGCCGATTCTGGTAATCCTCGAAAGGAGGATAGGTTTCATTTATAAATAAGCGGATGAGTTCGAGGGCTGAGGCGTGGTTTTTCAATCTGGTCCTGAATGTATCGAAATCCGAGAAGTCAATGGTTGTGACGCCGATTCCGCAACGGTAGTGATAGCTTTTGTCCGGGACACACCTGTAACTTCGGGCATGGCATACATGAAATGTGGTTTGGATTGCGTCTTCGGAAAAAATGATTCCGGCGGCAACGCCGGTGGGCAACGAATGGCAGAAAGATTTGGCGAGGGAGGACTTTATTGCTTTCCCGCAACTTTCCCAGGTAATCTCATGAGCCAGATATTTTTCGAAGATGGCGGCGGAGTTTTTCAGGATGCAGCTTTGAGCAACGTAATTTTTTCTGCCATCACGCAATTCAAAAAGTTTCAGTAGTTTTTTTCGCAAAGAGAGGAAATCCAGCGAGAACTGAAACGCTATAATGTCGTATGTGAAATTGTCGGAGTATTCGACTATTTTTGCCGCAAAGTCCGGTTCTGTCCAGTCATCGCTGTCCACATGGGCGATATATCTGCCGGAGGAGAACTTGATGGCGGTTATGCGGGCTTCCAATAAACCGCAATTTCGAGGGTGGGTAATGACTTTGATTCTGGTATCCCGACCACGATAAATTTCCAGAATTTCAGCGGAGTTATCCGTGGAGCCGTCGTTTACAACAATGATTTCAATATTTTCTTCCGTCTGTCCGAGCAGTGAATCCAGGCATTTTGGCAGGTATTTCCCGGTATTGTAGACAGGGACCAAAAATGAAACATATGGATTGGGCATCAGCAAACCTTTATAAAATATTCTAATACTATAATATTCGATACGGAAAATTCAAGAATGGGCGTCTTGATCTTCATTTATTTATCTCATGCTCCCCTAACTTGAATGACGGCAGAGAAAACAGAGCACGAAACAGCAGTTGCAAGTGGCTTCTTCCCTGCCGGCTGAAAGACAATGGCACAAGCAACCCCAGGGGGACAGCTGCAACTGTGCTGAGCGCAGCGCCGTTTGTACCAAAAAGAGGAATGGCGAAAAGGTTGAAAATGATGTTCAGGATTGCTCCCGTCAGACAGGCTGCCGCATTTGTTTTTAACATCCCTTCGTTGACGGTCCAGTATACGAATACGGAAAATATGGCAAAAAAAGGAAGTGAGCAGATATAAATAACAAGGGGAATAATGGCGGGGAGATACTCTCTTCCATATAAGAGGTAGATAAACGGATGGCTGAATAAAATGGTCAATGCGGCCAAGGCGAGCATCAGCCAGAAAACCAGGAAATAGAGCCGGTGCAGTTGTTTCGTGTATGCCTGTGTCGAAATCTGAGAGGCGGACACGATGGCAGGGAAGAAGATGGAACACAAAATGACGCTGAAAGCAAGCCAGTGCTCCGATATTTTTGTGCCAATCGAGTAATAACCCACGGCTTTTGTGCCAACCATGTATTTTAACATCAGAATGTCCGTCTGAACATAAATAAAGGAAATAAACCCGGAAAGGGAAAGCAGGATGGCGGGTTTCAACAGTTTCAACGCTCCGCTGATTTTAAATTTCCAGCGGAAAGGTCGATCATCATGTCGCATATAAAAATAAATCAGCGCAGCGGTTCCTGTCAGCAACTGTCCGGTTTCAGCCCAGGCGTACCAATATAAGGAAGAGTCCAGTAAAATTGCGGTGAGTCGTATAATGGCGTATATGGTACAGGCGATGATTGAGCTCAACGCAATATATTTGTTGAGGATAAGGGCGATAAAATACAAATAAATGGGCTGAAGGATATATCCTGTGTAGCCCAGCGCGAGAATCAGGGCCATATTCCAGATTTGGATATTTTGATTTGTCAATCTTAAGGCCAGCAGCAAAGTCAAGATCATTATCAGAAAAGAAAAAAGACGGAAAAGAAATAGTTCCCCCATAATGGATGCTTTTTTGTCGGGAAACTTTACCAGTTGCCGAACGGCAACGGGTTCTACGTTCAAGGTTGACAGGAGGCCCGGGATTCCGACAAAGGCAAGAGCGTAGTTGAAAATACCCCAGTTATCCGGACCGAGTACCCGGGCCGCTAATATTCCGGTTAATATACCACTGATGCTCCAATATATCCTGGCGGACACCATCCAGGCCGTATTGGAACCGTACTGACGCACCAGCGAATGATTCATCCACTGGCGGCCCAGATTATATGCGCTTTTCAGTCTTAATTTCATCATATCTTTCAATCTTAATCACATCGAATTCTGAATATATACCGTTAAACTTGAATATCAAGCACTTTCAATAGCCGCGTTGACATTTTCATCCCCTATTGAAATACTTAACCTATGGAGATCGCAAATGAGCAATATTCCGACCGAAGGCCTTATTTTTTACGATTCATTCTCGGGAGAGACCGCGGAGACCGGACAGACACGTACTGTTATGGGCGACATGCAGATTGTCACCGATCCGTTCTCCGGCTTGAAAAATTCCGTTTCACCGGGCAGTTCGCTGTTCATGTATTCAACTTCCGGCATGGCTGATAATACCGGGAACCGCACCATTTCTGTGTGGGTAAAAGGCGGTTCATTGCCTT
>CALABZ010000233.1 GCA_937888615.1 uncultured Lentisphaeria bacterium
ATGGCTTCGCCGCCGATCATCCGGCATCCTTTCTCGCGGGTCGGATAATGAATGGCGGTACTGCCCGCCAGAACCGAAAAATCCTGGCACAGATCCCGCCGCATCCGGGCGAAAAAGTCATACTGTCGCCGATATTGTTCGGTCCGGTCGAGGCTTGCCACCGGGTCGTGCGGGGCGAAAATCATCAGGTAGCGGCTGTCCTGTTCTCCGATGTCGTATCCGAGGAATCTGCCGTTGAGGAGGCGACAGGTTTCGTCACGTTCCTCCTGGCTCAGTGAAAATTCGCCGAATCCCTGAAGATACCATTTGACCCCGGAAGGACGGTTGCCGGGGACATAGCCCCACACGTCAAAGATGGTATATTCCTTTTCGGCGCAGAATTTCAGGAATTCGTCGCGGTTTCGGGCGTTGATCCCGCTCATGTGGAGGGCGATGACCTTGCCGAGCTGGAGTTTTTCACTCAACATCTGCATTTGTTCCCGGAAATGAAGGAGGTCGCCGTTTTCATCCTTCTGAAAAGCGCGGCAGGAAATAAACTCGATCTTTTCGGCTTGATTTACAGATTGTTTGCACTGTGTCATTTTCTGATCTCCACTGCTTCCGGGTCCAGACTGATGAAATGACCGTTGATTCGGACATGTACCGCTTTGGCGGTCGTGTTGACTATTATGGTTAACGTCGAGTCCGGTTTTTTCCATTCTGCCGCATAAACATCGGCGAGGTTGGTTGGCAATTCGCAATATTCAGCATTCAACAGAAAATCCTCCAGTCCTTTCAATTCTGCCGGAATTGACTTCAATAATTTGCACAGGTCCGGGTGGTCCGGCAGATAGAAGCGCCCATCCTGATACGTATAGAAGATAATCCCTTTAGCGCCGGCCACCAACGCCTGATAAAGCATATTGCGTACCTGACGATTACTCGGCAGGGTGAACGTCGGATCGTTTTCATAGCCGAATCCCTGCAAAACCGCGATCAGTCCGGAAGAAGTGCCTTTCAATACATCCCGCGCCGAAACAACTGATTTATAAACGGTATTCAGTGGAAATCGAGGAATGGGGTAGGGGTCTACCGCGACCAGTTCGGTAACCGGCCAGTATTTGACGATGGAGGCGGGGTTCATAAAAACAGTATATGACGGGTGTTCGGCATCGATCATCTTCAAAGCCTGCATTCTTTGCAGGAATACGGCAGGAGATATTCCTTCAAGGTCCGGTTCGTCACCGATGTTCCAACCCAGAATCGCCGGATCGTTGGCGTAGCGGTGCACGGATTGCGTCAAGTGGTCGCTTTCCGGCAAGATCATGATATTGTACTGTTTCGCCTTCTGTAGGAACCCCTGAAACGATGCTTCCGATTCATCCGGCTTGATTGATACATGGAGCATATTGTAGCCGTTTTCTGCGGCGAATTGCAAGGTTTCGTCGCGTTTTTCCAACGGGAGCCGGTGATCTTTTGAGACATGATACAATCCCAGTGGGAAAAACGGTTTTCCCGCGATTTGTAAGTTTCCCTTGGGCGAAACTGCGACTCGCGGATTTTTCGCAAGGATTTTTATTTTAATCGCCGGTGCTGTAAATATCGGCCGGCTGTTTCCCTGTTGCATCAACTGAACCTTGATTTCATGCTCTCCGGGCGCAAGTTGGGAAAAATCGGCCTGCCAGTGCTCATTCCCCAGTGGCGTTACCGCTGTGAATTTTTTCCCGTCGACGAAAAACGCAATCCGATACGGAGCCTGCAGCAACTCCTTGGTGGCAGCGGGTACATTCAGTAGAACTTGATTTGCAATCAGCGGATAGACCACATACCGGGTACTGCTCAATGAGACCGGCGGTACGATATCGACATGTTTTGACGCGATCAGAACGCCATGTTTTTTCAGGATGAGTCTTAATTTCCCGAGTTCATGAACCTCAAACGAAATTTCATTGATTCCGGGCTTGAGTTCCTGCTCGGCGATTACTTTGCCGTTCAGCAGAATTTCGGCGGTGGTCGCCATTGTTTCACCGGATAATCCAATGCGGGTACTTCCCTTTCCGTAACAATCGGAAATATGAAATGCCGAAATGTTGACCGCTTGCTGTCTTTGATTCCTGTCCGCCAGCAAGTTGGAGGCCAGGGCTTCGAGCATGATTTGTCGATCATGGGGATTGAACATTGCATAAGCTAATATCGCCAGAGTGCCTTTGCCCAGTTGGCGTGTTATCATAAACGCATTTCCGTCCGGACAATATGCCAGTATTCGCCATGAACGCGACAACGATTCAAAGTGTGACCAACCGTCCGGATATCCGTCGAAAAGTTCGGCTAGTCCATAAGGAAGATGGTTGACTTTTAATTTTCGATTGATTTTCGGCGAGAACTCTTTTTCTTTCCGGGATACCGTACAGTGCGAATTCCTTTTCAATTGGAAATCGGTTCCCCAACTACCGAATATCTCCTGGGTTGCCGAATCGTAGTTGCCGTCCAGAACAATGAAAATACCTCCATCTTCAATGAATTTACGCAAGGCTTGATGGTAGTTTTGCCAAGGCAATTTTTTCTCGTATCCGGCAAGCGAACCCCAGATTACGATCTGGTACTGATCAAATGAACCGGCCAGTTTTCCCAGGTCAGTGTCCTGGTAGCGCGTCAAATGCCAGCCATTTGAAGATGTGAATTCATCCGCTTCCTTGTGCTGTTGGCCGATAACAAATGCGACATTTACTTCGTTTGCATAACCGGAGAGTAAGCCAATCGTGAACAATAGTACTAAAAATCTCATTTTTCTCATCCCGATTCACTTCCTCTTACCAGCCACGCAGGAAATTCACGTGTTCACCGGCCCCGGTGTTCAATGACATGCCCAGTGTATTCATTTGTGTTTGCCCATTGGTTGTGGCATGCCCATCGCCCCATAACGTATTACCGAGTTCATTTGCCCCGTGAACCGTATTAAACGTATTGCCCATCGGGCGGCGGACGGCGTCTATCTGATATACCCACTCTGCCGACCATGCCGCATTGTAAATATCCATAATATAAGGAAGTGTGCTCATGGACTTCACTTCATTGGTCTTTCTACTGCCTTTGGCTAGAGGAAAAATACTGTAGCGGTCGCTATTATTCAGAAAGTTATTGATCGCATAGGTGTTGGGATAAAGCGTCTTATCGGCGTCATTAAAAAAACGTACATCCTCGGTTGTGATCTTCGCCACTGCCGGACACCGGAATATCCTGGTGTTTTCGTTATACCGATAAAGCTGATTGAACCAGATTACATCCATATTATTGGTTCCGATTCCCGTCAGGAAGTAGTCATCGTAGTCGCCGTGATAACTGTTGGCGCCAAGACCGAGTTGTTTCAGGTTGCTGAGGCAGCTTATTGTATGCGCTTTTTCCCGGGCTTTGTTGAGAGCCGGAAGCAACATAGCCGCGAGTATTGCTATAATCGCTATAACAACAAGGAGTTCTATCAGTGTGAAGCTATTCATCTTGAACATTCTGTGATTCATTTTCATTTTTTCATTTCATCCTTTGTTTCCTTGTTACGCCTTATTAATTAGAAATGTTCTCGTGAACATTGCTGTTGTTACTATTATACTGTTTTTCATGAAAAAGTCAATCCCTTTCAACGAAAAAATAGTTTTATTTTTCGATATTCGCATCATCAAATGGAATTACACTGTTGCGAATAACGATTTTGCCGGGAATTAATTGATAGAACGGCTGTTGAACAATTTGTTCGGAAAGTTTCTTTAACAACAACTCAGCGGCGAAACTGGCAATCTCTTCGATCGGCTGGTGATAAGAAGTAAGGGCGGGATAGGAGAATTCGGCGATTTCGTCGTCGGCGAAACCTGTCACCGAAAAGTCTTCCGGTACCCGGACCCCCGCCTCATGCAGCCGGACAATGACGCCGGACGCGACATAGTCATTGGCGCAGGCGAGGGCGCTGAAATTTTTCAGCTCATCAAAATACCGGTCCGCAAGATAGATGCCGTCGTCACGATTGAACCCGCGCTGGAATATCCAGTCCGGCCCCGGCTCGATTCCCGCTTCCCGGAGGGCGGCTTCCCAGCCGTTGCGTCTGGCGAGGTTCGTTTTGCTTTCGGGCAGGCCGCCGAGGTAGGCGATCCGGCGATGTCCGTTCGCGATTAAATAACGGGTTACTTCGGCCATTCCTTCGTAGTCGGTGGTACCGATGAAGTCAAATCCTTTCAGGGCAGGGGGGGCGTCGATGAAAACCAGCGGGGTGTCTTCATTCTGCAGCCGGGCTTCGGTTTCGGGCAAAAGGGCCACGTCCAGAATCAATCCGTCGACCTGACGCGATAACAGAAAGTCGATTTCGTCCCATTCGGTTTCCTGACTCAGGTTCCGGGTGTCCAACTGCATGGAAATAATGTGATAATTGGCCTGACGGTCAGGGGCTCACCCGCGCCGGTGATCAGCTTGATCGTTTCCAGCGCCGCCAGCATCCGCCCGTAAAATGTGTGCTTGAAAGTTGGTACGGCCACGCCGATCGAAAGGCTTTTTTTGTTGCGCAGTCCGGAGGCGAACGCATTGGGGCGGTACTTCAACTTCCGGCACGCCTCCAATACCGCGCGCCTGGTGTCTTCGGTCACCAACGGGCTGTTGTTTAACACCCGGCTTACGGTCATGCCGGACACTCCGGCGAGCGCGGCGACGTCGGCCCGGGTAATTTCTTTTGATTTATGCTTGTCCATACTCTTGCGATATTCTGTATTCAGGGGAAAAAGCCTTTCTATAAAATCCCCTAATCCCTGAAGCGGTCTTTTTCAACCCCATTTTCAGAAAACCGTCGGTGATTTATATTCCGCCGCAAGCCGACGCGAATCGGCTTGGATCAGAAATCCAGAGATAGTTTGTCGAAAGATTCTGATATCGTGATTTTCTTTCGGTTGGAAAGCGTTTCCGTGACCAGCCGCCTTTCTTTGGAGGCCTTGATCTGGAGTCCGGGCGTTTTGTCCACCACCAGTGTGGGCACTTCCGGGGCCTGGTCCCGTTCGGAGTCGCGCTTGAAATTGTTGATGACGAAATTCTTCACCTTGCTCTCGCAGTCAATCAGCGCCTTGCGTTCCCCGGGCGTACTACACCAGACGGTGAAGTTCTGAAATTCAATGTCTTCAATACAGCCCAGGCCATCGGGGAAGTCCTCGTCCCTGAATAATGGCGTCCGGCAATAGCGGGCCCCATCCATGTTGACGGCAAAACAGCGGCAGCCTGCCGTTACATTCTCAAAACGGATATTGCGGATCGGCGAGGTCAAGCTCAACATGCGAATCGCCGTATAACAATCCTCCGCGTAGATGTCCCGGAACGTGATGTTCTCAATGGGACCGCAGCACATGTCGGTGTTTTCCACCCGTATCATGGAATCATCCGCGTTAAGGGCAATCAGGTCGTCACTGGTCTGGCCTTTGGTCAACGCCTTGATATTTTCCACGATGCCGTTTTTCACCCAGCCGTTGAAATGCAGGCCGTCCTGATTGTTTTCGATAATCTCGCTGCGGAGGCCGATATTGCGGAAATGAAACCGCTCCAGTTGGCACATCCGGATAAAATAGACGGTACTGTTGGCGACGATCAGGTCGAAGAGTTCCAGATTTCGGACATTTTGGAAATTAAGGACGGTTCCGGTATAAGCCTTTTGATTGAAAAGATCCGGGTCTTTGAAATTCGTCCGCCCCTGCTTGTTGCCGTCCCAGACCCCGCCGGAAATACGGATATTGGCATTGCCGAAATCATGGTCGCTGTTGGTCAACAGGAAATCTTTCGCGTCGTGTTCGGTTTCTCCGCACAGGAAAATACGTGCCGCAGGGTCTGCTTTGATTGTGGTGAATGACGCCACTTTCAGGGTGTTGCAGATACGGTAATCGCCCGCCGGAATAAAAATCTCTTTCATTCCCCCGTCCAGTACGGACTGAATGGCGCCGGAATCATCCGCGATGCCGTCGCCGACCGCGCCCGCTTTTCTGATATCATAAACCATGAGAATCTCCTGTCTGTTCAATCTTCCGGCTGACGCCGCCGGGTTTCTTGTTATTATAATGATCGGACGCGAAAAATCAACTCGAAAAAAAGGAGAATCGGAATAATATGTCAGACAAATTCCATGTTTGATCGAATCATTTCTCAAAAGGGTTAGTACAGTACGCCGAAATCAGTCGTTCTCGGGATCAAGCTTCACTGGTAACGGCATAGTCTGGCACCGACAACTTTTCAGTTTTCATTAAAACCATGAAGAAAATGATGAAAAAGGTTATTTTTTGCTGATTTTGTATGTTTTGTTTGAATAAAATTGCAAAAAAAGTTTATTTTACTATTGACAAAACAAGCATTATCTATTATACTTATTGTAGTTAAAATGTATGGAACCAGGAAAATGTTATGCAGACAAAGTATTCAGATATCAGGCATTTCACCGCGGATGCTTATTTTGATGCACATTTGCCGGCGGAGATAATTTTTTATAAACAGGAATTAACTCTATGGCACGATCATGATTTCTATGAATTGGCATTGGTCGTGTCTGGCCAGGGTTTTCATAAAACTTTAGAACGGAAAACGCCGGTCAAGAGCGGTTCCTTGTTATTTGTCAAACCGGGGGAGGTCCATTCTTATCAGGTCAATAGTGAAAGTTTGTCAATAATAAATGTTTTGATAAAACCGGTATTTTTTGAGAACGCATTCCTGGCAAATCTGTTGCAGGGTATTGTTAAAACAGAATGTATTGCTCAACTTGTGCCGGGCAGCCAGAGCTACAAACGTCTCCGGGATAATCTGCAGCTTCTCAAAGATGAAGAAAATTCAGAAAGAAGTTTTCGATTTGAGATGTTTTCTTCATTGATTTATGAGGTACTGTGTATCTCCGCCCGCAGCTTCTCATCCTATGAAACGGATTCTGCGACCAGGAAATATAATGAATTGATAGCGGCCTACATCAATGAGAACCTGAATCGGAAACCATGCCTGGAGGACATATCCGGGCTTACCGGCCTGAGCGCCTCGCATATCACCCGTAATTTCAAAAATATTACCGGTTATACATTTGTGGAGATGATAAATGAATACAGGATTCAAAAGATTTGCGGCGAACTGGTAAACACCGATAAGGATATCGATGAGATATACAATCAATCCGGTTATAAAAACAAAGTATATTTTCATCGGGCGTTTAAACGGGTAACGGGCGTTTCACCGTTACAATATCGAAAACAATTAACTAAAGGGCACCCTGAAATTGAGTTTCTCAGCACAAAATAAAAAGGAGATATTTATGAAGAAAAGGATGAAACATTTTACACTTATAGAGCTTCTTGTGGTGATAGCAATTATTGCGGTTCTTGCGTCGATGCTGTTGCCGGCGCTCAATCAGGCCCGGAACAAAGCCAAGGCCACTTCATGCTTAAACCAGATAAGACAGTTGGGATTTCGTACTATTTCATATTCGGACGCTTACGATAACTGGTCGTTAATGTTTTGCCCTTATGGCAACTCGTATATGCTTACCCTTTATAATAGTGGATTTATTCCAAAAAGCGATGCTAAATATTGCGGTTTATGGTGTTTCGACTCCAAAACCATATGCCCGTCAATGCTTCCGCTGCCACTATACGTAAAAGAGGGGTCATGGTACAGTAATGCAATGTGTTATGGAATTCCGCGCGACCAGATGCAGTGGTATTATGCCACCAAATCCTATTATTTGCCTTCGGACTTTGCCAAGCTCGGGATCGTGCGCAACCCCGGAAATTTCAATTACCTCAACGATACCTGGCGCGGCACTGCCTCGACCGGCTACCCCAATTGTTCATTTTATAATCTGATGGACAGCAACTACGGGGTAATCTCCCTGGTGCACAGTTCGCGTGCCAGTATGTTCTTTCTGGACGGTCATGCCGGTTTTTCGGGATTGGAAAGTATGAACGAAATCGGTTTTTCACGTTATTACTTCTATAAATAAAAACCGGCTTCACCTGTTATACTTTACCGACGGCTTGAATCCAGGACAATATGTATGGATGAAGGGAAAACCGGGTAGGGCTGTCTGTCCTCAGACAGCCGTTCACCTCGAATGGACTACCCTGTATTCCGAAGGCGGACACGATCGAAAAGCCGGAGTGAACGGCGCCCTGGGGACAGAGCGCCCTACCCACATCAGCCGCCGAGTTCTCCATGGCATTCGCAATGACTTAAACATAATGTAGTTGTAAAATTTTTGACAAAACTCTATATATAAAGGAATTCCCCATATGAGAAAAATCTGGTTACTGCTGCTGGTCCCATTCTCGGTTCTTGCCGGCAATCTGGTGGAAAATCCATCTTTCGAAGAAGGAACTCCCGTTCATTATTCCTCGCCCCTGAAAGGATGGACAATTCGTTCATTCAAGGAAGTATTCGATTTTCACCGCATCGACAGTTCCTCCGGACATACCGGGAACCGTTGCGCATTGATCGAGGTGCCTGCGGGAAATCCCAATGCCAATTGCTATTTTTCTCCGGCAAAAAAGATCAAGGTCGAACCCGGCAGAAAATATAAACTTTCCTTGTGGAGTAAAGGCATGGCGGGGAAAGCCATGATCACCGGTTATACGGCCGAGGGCAAATTTGCCGGTATGGTTGGCGTGAAACAGTGATCATGGCTTTCCCCACCATGCCT
>CALABZ010000234.1 GCA_937888615.1 uncultured Lentisphaeria bacterium
TCGAGGATCCCAAGGAGCTTACCAAGATTATTGAATGGGTAAGTCAGCAAGAACGAGATCAGCCAGTGACTGTCTGTGCTCGTTCTCCCCCGCATCTGGAATTGGTTTCGGTATAATACCCAAACGAAGTTTATGCAGAACAGGATAACACCTCAAAAACGGAGTTCATACGGCTTCACGGGGGAGTTATATCTTTGAGCTTTGTCACATTGGCGTGAATCAGGGCTTGACGGCAGAAATAGACTGGAATTATACTTCTCAGTGTCGGCGTTGCCGAAAATTTTTGATTGGTTCAGTTGTTCGGGCTGGAAAATAGTTGTAGTTCGGGGGAAAAAACCGAATTTTGACTCAAAACCGCAAAAATCCCGAAATGATAGTTCCTACCAGTCAGCACAATCATTATTAGATGAAATTGAAGAGAAATTTAGCTTCTTAAGTACAAATCCACTTGTATATGAAATTGAAAATAATGATTACTTGCAGGAAAGAAACATTCGATCAGTATTAGTCCGAAGCCATCTTGTTTTTTATATAATTAATCAGAATTCTGAAGAAGTGATAATATTAAGAATACTGTATGCACGTCGAAATTGGCTAAACATACTTAGAAGCAACACTTAATATTTATTAAGTATTTTTTTGCTAACAACTGTTTCAACCAGATAGTTTCTTTGTCATGAAAATTGCTATCGCTGAATGACTTCCGCAATTTTTACGCCAAGACCTACGGACAGGAAAATAAATAAATATAATACAACGAAAGAGAAATTCTCAATAAGTGTATATTAATGATATATAGAGGTTGATATACGCACACATTTTGCCATGGTTGACATTTATTGTTAACCATGTTAACAATAAAAATAGTTATGGAAGACACGCTGCTGAAATATATTTATGAATGCCATCAATGGCTATCGGAACTGGAAAAAGAGCCGCGGGATTTCGGGACCGGGGAGTTTTTGAACCCGTCGGAGATACATACCCTTGCGGCCGTCGAGCGGAGGCCGCGGTGCAACTTGACAAAGCTGGCGGATGAGTTGGGTATATCCAAAGCCGCAACTTCAAAATTTACTTCAAGTTTGGCCCGTAAGGGGTATCTGGTTAAGCACCTGCCGGAAAAGGAACAGGGGCGAGATGTTTTTTTTACGCTGACCGTCATGGGTAAAAAGGCGGTGCTGGGGCACAAGAGTTTTACGCGTTCGGCTTTCAGGCCGCTTCTATCGGTAGAACAAAAATTATCGGTCGAAGATAAGGAAACTATCAAAAAATTTCTGGAAGGATTGTTGTTCGCAGCCGGAAAAAAATAATTGTGGTCCGGCGAGTTTGCGAGGTTCGGGATTTGACGCCCGTATCGGTTTTGCTTTAATGTTAACCTGGTTAACAAAAAATTGTAAGGAGATTCTCTATGGATTCGAAGGTTCTTAAAATTGTAACCGGAATATCATTTCTGGTATTCCCGGTTATGCTGCTCGCCGGCTTTCTGATGCATCCCGACATTCTTTCGCTGGAAATAACCGGATCGGTAGATGCCTTGGTGGCCAATTTCCGGAACCAGCGGTTGTTCCATCTCGGACACTTGCTGGTCTTCCTGGCCGTCCCTTTCATCGTTTTTTCGCTGTCCTCTTTGGCGACCCTGAAAGTCGCGAAGGGAAAAATATGGTTGCTGTCCGGCTGGCTGGCCGGTACGGTCGGCGCGGTGCTTCTGGCCGGGGATAAAGGCGCTTTGTGCATGGTTCTTTCGGCCTTCGACACTATTCCGGATGCCGACTTCCAGAAAATCGGTCCGGCGCTGGAAGCGATACTCCAACGCAAAGGACAGTTGGTTGTTTTTTATGCCTTGCCTTTACTGCCCATCGGTGCCGGAATGCAATTGGCGGGTTTGATGCGTGCGGGTCTGCTCAAACCGTTTCAGGGCGTGGCTGGAATCGTCGGATTACTCCTTTTGAATAATCCCGACATCGAGCTGATCAGTTCCGTTGGGGCCGTATTGATGGGCTTTTGCTATATTCCGCTGGGCTTGTTAACACTAAAAGGTTTCCCGGACGGCACCAAGAGCGAGTAGCGGTCCACAATTCATTACTGCTTGACGGCCGTTGCGCTGTTTTGGGCTTGGGCGGCGGCTGCGGTCAGGAGGGCAGCATATAGGCGGCTTTGGCCGCTTCCGGATTGCCGGCTTTTTCTTCGATGCGGCCTAAGGCTTGCCAGTCCATGCCAAGACCGTTGGCGTTTTCGGCCCGGCGGTCAAAGGCGATTGCCTGCTGGATGGCCGTGCGGGCTGCCGCGTAGTTGCCGGCCCTGGAGCGGACCGAAGCGATCAGATACCAGTCGTAGGCTGTGTCTTCCAGATAGCGATTTTTCTCGTGAATGGCCGCCGCCTGCAAAATGGCTTTTTCGGCCTCGGGAAAATTAGCCAACTCTTTTTCGGCCAGACCGACCACTTTCCAGGCGAAGGCAGTGGAAAGTGGGCTTCCTTTTAGGCTTCCCATTTCGGCTAAGGTGAGGTTTTTGGCGGCGAGGGCCAGAGCGCGGCGTTCATCCGGGTTGAGGGTCAGGTCGGCATTCCCTTCGCCGAGGGTGCCCCGGGCGCGGTATATTTTACTGGCGCTGAGCAGTTCCCGGCTGCCGGCAGCTTCGGCTTCGGTTTGGGCTAGAGCCCAGGTCATACCACTTGGAATCCATTTCTACTGAACAGGTAAATTTCTGTTTGTTCCGCGACAAATGTATGGAAATAGAATCGTAGGGCCCATGTACCGAGTCTCCGATGACCAAGTAACGTTTACCGTTATACTTACATTGATAAACAATCGTATTGTTTTCGGATACGAGGAACAGGTCATCAATGGAATTGGCCTCAAACGGACCCTGTGTCCTGTTTCCAATATGAACTTCTTGTTGGTTGCTCTCATCTCCCGTTCTGTAAACCGGAGTATCTTCGGCACCCATGAACTGAATATCGGAACACCATTTAAATGGACCGAGGCGCTCGTTGTCGATATACGCGTATCGGGAATCACCCTCGCGCGTTACGTATGCCATTTTTGCTTTATGCTTGGAGAAGTTCAGGTGTTCGGGATAATCGCTGTAGGGACCAAAGGTCTGTCCGTCGACCGAGATGAAGTATTCCGCGTCATTCGCCGAGGAAGTCTTTTTTTGTGACTTATAGATATACGCGGTCTTACCGTTTCCCGCGAATGTCGTAGACAAGATTGATTTGTCCGCCCCGGCGGCATTCAGATCTATGGTCTCTCGTTTTGTTATACTGGCATCCAAACGTGGTAGTATGAAGCTCACTAAGGCTAAGCAACTTAGCGCTCCGCAAACCAGCATGATGTGTGAACGTTTCATTGTTGACTCCTGGGGTTGTAAAGAAAATTGTTACATAAGTGATGGAATAAGTTATATCACGTTTTTTTTTTTCTTCCAAATTGCCAGTAAATGATCGTTTTTCTGCGTATGTATATATATG
>CALABZ010000235.1 GCA_937888615.1 uncultured Lentisphaeria bacterium
AAGCCGGGGGGCGGTGCTCTCAGTGTCGTGTATCCGACGGGCAGTGAACCGTTCATGAAATACGGCGGGTTGCCGCTGCATCCGGTACAGCTTTACGAATCGGCGATGAATCTGCTTCTGTTTCCTTTGCTGTTCCTGTTGGTTCGCAAGGGGGGGAAGGGGATAGCGACTGCCGCATATTTGATTTTGTACGGGGTGGTACGGTTCACCGACGAATTTTTTCGTGGGGACCATTCCGCGCCGTTTCTGTGGGGAATGACCCGTGCGCAGGTGATCGGGCTGGTCCTGATTCCGGTCGGTACGGCATTATTAATCTATCGCATCAGGCGGAACAAAAATGAGCCCGAAGTTAAATCAGTTGAAGGTTGAACCCGAGGACGCGGGGAAGCGTCTGGACCGTTTTCTGGCGGATAAATTGCCGGATTATTCGCGTTCGATGTTCCAGCGGCTGTTGAAAGACGGCGCTGTGACCCGTGACGGTGTTCCCTGTGTCACCGCCAAAATCGCGGTAGCCGCCGGCGAAGTTTATAAAATAGCGATCCCGGAAGTGAGGCCCGTCGGTCCGCCGCTGGCGGAGGATATTCCGCTGCCGGTATTGTTCGAGGACGACTGGATGATGGTCATTAACAAGCCGCCGGGCATGGTGGTCCACCCCGGCGCCGGAAATACTTCCGGTACGGTGGTCAACGCCCTGCTGGGGCATTGTCCCGAGCTTGGCGAATACGAGGAAATGGTGTCCGACCGTCCCGGTATCGTGCATCGGCTGGACAAGGATACCTCGGGCTGTCTGGTGATCGCCAAAACGCCGCAGGCGATGACGAAACTTTCAGCGGCGTTCGCCGAACGCAAGGTCCGCAAAATTTACAAGGCGCTCGTCAAGGGGATTCCCAAACAGGTTACCGAAACCATCGAAACCAACATCGGGCGCAGCAACGGCAACCGTCAGAAAATGGCGGTACTGCTGGAACGGGGCGGCAAAGAAGCCATTACGATTTATACGCTGGTCCAGTCCGGCAAAATCGGTAAAATCTCGACAAGCCTGCTTGACGTGAAGATCTTGACCGGACGCACACACCAGATTCGTGTGCATCTGGCATACCGCAATCTGCCGATTATCGGCGATATCGTCTATGGCGGCAATCAGGCGGTTCCCGCGCCGCGCCAGATGCTTCACGCTTGGAAAATCACGCTGCCGCATCCGCGCAACGGCCGTAAATTCACCTTCGAAGCGCCGATCCCGGAGGATATGGAGGAGTTGCTGAAGAGCATGACCGACGTTGTGGTGCCACCGGTTCCGCCGCCGCCGAAAAAGCGTCGGCACGACGACGATTACGAAGACTACAACGAGGTTGACATCGATGACGGCGGCGGGGAAGATGACGATGCCGCCGATTATTCGTTTCTGGAGTAACATATGGGCTTCGGGTACAGACACGCCGCGATTATCGCTCCGGCCGGGTTGCTGAACCCGGACGTACTGGCCGCCGGTGTGAAGTTCCTGCTGGGGCAGGGGCTGGAAGTATCCGTCATGCCCCACGTTAATGCCGGAGCCCCCGAGAAATACCTCTCCGCGCCGCTTGAACAGAGGCTCGAAGACTTGCATGCCGCCTGGCGTGACCCGGAAATCGATCTGATCGTCTGTGCCCGCGGCGGCTTCGGTTCAATGCAGCTTTTGCCGTCGATCGACTGGGATTTGTTGCGCTCGCGGGCGGTTCCGGTGCTCGGCCTCAGCGACATTACCGCACTCCATCTCGCGATGCTGAAAAACGGGGTGGGAACGCCGGTTTCGTCGGCCATGATGGCCGGAATGGCGAAAATCAACGACTTCATGCTCCGTTCGCTGTTCTTTGCCCTGTCCCCGGACGGGACGGAATTCGAGCTGCCTGCCCCGCTGTTGAAAGAGGGAAGCGACTTCACGGCATTGCCGCGGGCGCTGAATCTCTCGATGGTGGCGGCGCTGTGCGGTACGCCTTACATGCCCGATCTTTCCGGTTCATTCCTGGTTCTCGAAGACCTGAATGAACCGCCCTACCGGATTGAACGCTGTCTGACCCAACTGCGGCAGTGCGGTATTCTGGAACAGTGCGCCGGTCTGGCTTTCGGACAATTCACCGACTGTGGCGCGCCGGATGAAATGGAATTGATTTACCGGAAATACGCCGCCTGTGTCAACGGTCCGGTGTGGACCGGGTTTCCGTTTGGTCATGAACAGGGGATTGCGGCTTTGAACTGGAGTGTACCGGTGCGGCATCGCGGCGGTCGCCTGACGGCGGTTCATCGCCCGCAGGAGTGAACCGGGGCAATTCGTCCGGGTCAAACAATCCGCCCAGCATAAAAAGTTTTGCAGTTAACCTTAGGGGGTAGGGCGCTCTGTCAAGGATAGCGATAGAAAGCCCTGCCTTGTGGTTATCTCCACCATAAAATGTAGCATAACGCATATTCGCTTGCAAATCGTATCCGTCGATTGTCCGAGGATGGTTATTCATGATCCGCAATATGTTTTTGCGAAAATTTCTGAAAATTCCGAATTCGGGGTATTGCTATTCCAGAGAATATCGTTATATTAACTATAGAACGTTCTAGAATGAGCGATTCGCAGGGAAAAAATGACGATTAAAGAAATATCGGAAAAGCTTGGCTTGTCGAAATCAACGGTTTCGATCTGCCTGGCGGGGCGGGAAAGCGATCCGCGGTTCTGCATCAAACCGGAAAAAGCCCGGATGGTGCGGGAATTTGCCCGGAAAAACGGCTACGTGCCGAATCTGGCGGCCCGCCGCCTGCGTTCGCGCTCAATGGAGCCGCCGGTCGGGCTGCTTTTTAGCCGCAGAACGGGTATTGAAAAGTCCCTGCCGTCGTTGCGCGAGGCCATGGATATCCTCGAACAGCACGATCGCGAATACGTGACGATGGGTTATAAAGAACGCAAAATGTCCGATTCGCTGGCATTGCTGAAAAGCATGAATGTGCGCGACGTGATCATTTTCGGAACCCTCCTCGAACCGTGCCCCATTCATCATGCCGACGCCGGAGTGATTCAGGATGCCGAAAGCGAACGGCTGGTAAATGAATGGCATCGGGATTGGGCCGTTTGCCGTGAACTCGGCAGGGATCTGACATTGTATGCCACCGATTACCGGTTTCCCGCGCCGGCGGACGGCGGCAGAGAAAACATGTACCGGATGGGGATCAATCATCAGGAAATGATGATTGATGTATTGAACAAGGTCAAGGCGGCGGGGAAAGGGCCGGTCGCGGTTTCCCGCTGGATCGGCATCGAATATACGCTGGTGCCGGAGTTGATCGCAGATGAATCGCTGATTCTGGAGGTCAGTTTCGAAGGAAACCGGTTTGAAGAGGGACGGCGGCAGGGGCGAAAGCTCCTTGAATTGCGCCGGAAGCATCCGTTCCGGACCGTGTTCTTCGGCAATGATTTTCTGGCGGCGGGCGTGATCGCCGAATTCATCGAACAGGGGATTCGGGTGCCGGAAGACATCGGTGTGATCGGTTTCGGCAACGACGAGGCGGCGGAATATTTCCGGGTGCCGCTGACCAGCGTCAAATGCGGGGCGCGAGACCATACCCGGGAAATCGTCGAGGCGGCGATGGGAATGCGGGAACTTCCAGAAACGGTCGTCTTCCCCTACGAACTGATATGCAGGGAATCTTTCAAATTATCATAAAAGGAGGCAGGTATGAATCGGAAAATAATAAAAAGAGAAATGAATTTCACGCTTATAGAGCTGTTGGTTGTGATAGCGATAATATCGATTCTTGCGGCGATGCTGCTGCCGGCGTTGAATCAGGCCAAAGGAAAGGCCCAGTCGATACGCTGTTCGGCAAATATCAAGGAGTTGAACAATTATTTCCTGCAATATGCCAATGATTATGAGGGATATCCCCATCCGGGGCAGTTGCCCAACTCATCCGGCACCGGCACCGTATATTGGCCGGACGCCGGGAACAGCCGGGGATATGCGTCATACTACCTGAAGTTTCCCTACAGGGCAACCATAGAGAAACCGGGCACCATTCTTGACTGCCCCAGCGAACGGGCTCCGGTCCAGGGCATTGCCAATTGGGTTTATGCAAACTATGGCTATAATTATACGACGGAAAGGCTGAACATTACCGATTCCAGACGCAAGATTTCCGGGGTCAAACTCCCCACCCGATTCGTTACCTACAGCGATTGTTACAATGCTTATTCGCTCTCTTCCGTGGCATTGTCCGCCTACAGCTATGGCAATACCTATAATACCTTGAGCTTGTCGGATCGGGGCGTCTGCTATATTCACGGCGGCATGGCCAACACCGGATTCTATGACGGTCATGTGGAATCCATGCGCAAAGATCAGTTCCGCGAGTACATGTTCGACATTCGCCAGAAAATAGCTCAATAACAAGGGGATAAATAGATGATAAAAAGATTGTTGTTGCTGCTGCTGATCGTTGCGGCGGTCGGCGGTTCCGGTGCGCAATGGCAGGGACAGAATGCCGAGTATACGGAAGCCGACGGCGTGGTAAACGTAAAAAGTGCCGCAAACGGCGGCGGAATCGCGCGGCAGGCCAGAGTCGAGGCCCGGAGACGCTACTTGATCTCGTTCGAGGCGAGCGGGGAGGGGCGCATCCAGATGGCGGTGTTCGGAACTCCGGCAGCCGCGTTTACCCCGGCGTTGAAGCTTGAGCCGGAACAATGGAAAAAGCAGGAATTGAGTTATTTCGCTTCCGGGAACCAGATCAGTTTGAAGATTTATTCGGTCGGATCGGCGGCGGGAGCGTTCCGCATACGGAATTTTACCGTTACCCCTGAAGCGAAACCGGAGCTGGCGGACCGTGAAATCGCCCGGCTCGATTTCAAAGCCGGGGATTATCCCGGCAACGGCAAGCTGGTCAAAATGGCCGACGCTTCCACCGGTTATGCCGTGTGGGGTAAGCGTTGGTATCGCCCGGTGAACGGTTTGCCGGTGCCGGCGAATGCGCGCCCGCTTTATTACTGTGGACGCTTCCGCAAAAATACGGATTCGAAAGTTACGGTGCGTCTCCTGAGTGGCGCGCAAACGATAGCCAGTGCGGATATTTCCGGCAAAGACCGCTGGGAATGGGTAAAGTTTCCGCCGGTCAATGCCGAGGCGGTCTACCCGGAAATATCGTTCTCCTATGATTGTGACGCCGCGACCCAGGTGTGGATGGACCGGATCGCGGTCAGCACCGATCCCGCATTCCAGCCCGACAACGCCCCGGCCGGGGCATCGGAAAACGGCGTGGCGGCGGTCGCCCGTACCGGCTCGGTGAAAATCGGATCATTCATTTTACGCGGCGAGAACCGTTTCGCTCGTGAACAGACGGAGCTTTCGTTCCGCTATGACGACGACAAACTCTATGCGTCATTCAAATGCTATGAATCGTGTCTCGACCCGGTCAACAATCGTCTGCATGAGTTTCGGGATACGTCCCGGAGCAAAGACGACGGAAAAATTTACAATGACGACTGCGTTATTCTGCTGCTCCAGCCTCCGGGCTCCAAGGATGTATATGAATTTACCGTAAACGGAGGCGGCGCGGTATTGGATGCGCGGTGCCGGGGGACGGATTTGTGGAACGGCCGTGATTTGGCGTGGAACTCCGCGATTACGGCAACTGTCGGGAAAGGCGAGGAATTCTGGACGGCGGAACTGGCCATACCACTGAATGATATCCACGGGGAAATTCCATTGTCTGGCGAACGCTGGAACGTGATGACCGGACGTATCGAAAAGAGCCGCGGAGAGGCCAGCTCATGGCAGCCGACCCGGCATGGATTCCATACCGCTTCGGATTTCGGGGAATTGGTCTTTCGTGAGACGATGCCGGATGCCGTTGTTCGGGAAATGCCGCGGTTTACTGCCGGACAGAACCGTCTTGGTCTGGAGGCGAATGCTCCCGTCGAATTGGAGTCGATGGTGCGTTTCGGCGGTGGAGCCCCGCAATATTTCCGGGGCGAGGCGTTCAATCTCGGGCAGAGCGGAAGATTTCATTACCGTTGGACGGTTCGCGATCCGGCAACACTGGGTGTCTATTATCAGTCCCCGGTGTATGAACTCGGAGTACTTGGCACGGCATTGAATTTCGACGCCTCCAACCGGGTCCGGGTCAACGGTGTTGATGAAAGTGGTAGGGCCATGTTGAATGACGGGCTCAATACGGTGGAAGTCGAACCGTCGTTTCAGGGGGAATTTGAAGCCGGGGAGTTCCGCTTTGCGCCGCCGGCCGGGCGTTTTAAGCTGTTGGCGAATGAATCGACGGTCTGGCCGAATTGGTTGATTGACGGTTTGCGGGTCAATCGCGGCGGGCTCCAGCAGTTGCTTTTTCAGGTTCAGGGAGTCGAGGGGTATACATTGAACGACTATACCTTGTATCTGGATTTGCCGTCCGGTTTTATCTTTGAGGGAGCTTCGGGGTATTACGACAAATGGAAACTCGAAACCGGGGAGGCGGGGCCGGTTCGGATCGGCGGCGCGGAATACCAGCGTTACTATATCCGTGTCCTGGACAAAGTTACTCCGAACCGGAAACAGCCGCTTCACCAGTATGTGGCGGTGCTGTTCCGCGCCCCCGAAACCGGAGCGGACAAGTCCGGCATTTATTTCCATGCGGGCAGTACGGAACAGAAGATCATGGAAGTGCCGCAGAAAATAGAGGTGTCGCTGTTGCCGCCGCTGGCTGGAAAACGCCCACAGAAATTACTGTTACAGATGTGGACCGGGTGGATGCACGCCCTCGACGACAAGGCGTTCTACCGGAAATTCCGGGAACATTTCCTCGCAATGGGCGTGAATGAAACCCTGGCTCCCTTCGAAGGCATACGCAATGTGGGGCTGATCAATTTCGAACCCTGGAATCTTGGCATGGGCGACTATCTGACTCGACATCCCGAAGCGGCGTTGATCGACCGCAACGGTAAGCGGAGTCCCAAATACGTTTGCACATCGGTCATGCTGGATGATCCGCAGTTCGGCGGCTGGTTTGATACGCGCGTTGCGGAATGGCTTGCGAAGCGGAATCATCCCGGCCATGTGGATTGGGACTATGAAGCCTCGGTCATGGACAGTTATATTTCCTGCTTCTGCCCGCGCTGCCTGAAAGCATTCGGCAAGGGTGAGCCGAAAAGCAACCCGGAACAGTGGACCGTGTTCATGAACCGCCGCATGGCCACAGTGGCGGGAAAATTGAACGCCGCCGTCAAAAAGGCGAAGCCCGGAACGCTCTTTTCGGTATACAGTGGTTATCAGAATGAAACGACCCGGAGCCATTACGGTGTGGACTGGTCGATGCTGGCCGGAAATATCGACCTGGCCATGTGCGGTTATGGTCGTCCGGCGCATGATTTAGCCGCCACCCGGCAGG
>CALABZ010000236.1 GCA_937888615.1 uncultured Lentisphaeria bacterium
TGACGTATTTCGCGTTCGCCATACGGCAGGTTGATCGGCCAACTTACCTCAAAATTTAATACGGTTCCATTATTGAAATCAGACGAGGGACTACCGTCCAACTTTTGCATTTTTGTTTTCCATACTAAAACCTGCGCACTTGTGTCGATGCGGGCAAAGTCGGCATCTCCTTTAACCATATAAAACATGGCATACTTGGGATCCACTACTGATTGAGAGGGCAAAGTCGGACGAAAAAGGTTCAAATTAGGCAACATTCTAAGATCAGTATCTTCACTTAATTTTTCTTGAACATTATTTCCCGCCGCAATTTCACTTTCCACTTTTTCCTTGAGTTTTTTCAGGAAATAATTGCCATTCAAGAAGTTAGAGTCATTATCTCTTGTTGCCTTGCGTACTGCCTCACGCACATCGCTTATGTTGGTTTCCGAAAAAAATTGAACCCTGTTTATTATCGTATTTTCATATTGTGCGGATGTGTTGACTTTGCTGTTACTTGGCCATGAATCGGCAAATAATACCTGATACCAATATTCGCCCTCCAACTGCTTAGTCGTATCTGTTTTATCCATCAAAGGGGTATTAGCGGAACTCATATAATAAGAATACAAATCGCCTATCGCACTGGAAACCACACTTTCCGCTTGAGTGTTTTTGACCATTTTGACGGCGACCGGGAAGATTCCCAGAATTGCAGAAAAGCCAATCGCCAAGACTCCGATTGCCAGCAGGATTTCGACCATGTTAAAGAAAAATTTATTTCTCCGGCGGTTGCGCATAGGTCACCTCCGTTCTTCCTGTGAATTTATTGATGCTGACACACCAGCGGCGGTAGGGAAGTCGCGTACTCGTCAGTCTGGTGGTAAAACTGGGGCCTTGAATATCATCGGAAAACTTGATTCCCAGATCCCGCATGTCGGGCTTGCCATTTGAATCTGCATTTGGCAAAGCCGTATATGCCTGAATCATAACATCATTATAGTTTGCCAGTCGCCCGGTTGGTGCAAAAACGATCCCGGTACAATTCATATCACTCCCGGAATCGAAAACAGGAATGTTCTTGATCAAGTCAACATTGTAAGTGGGTCTGGACCCGCTTAAGGTGGCATAATCCTGTTCAAAAACCGGATGGGCACAGGTTTTGGTCGGAAGCTGGATCCAGTCATATCCATCAATCCAGGCAGCGAAGAGAAACTCACCGGGATTGGCCGAATCCGGTTGCAGAAGAAAGCCCGATAGGGGGCGGATGAAGAGGTGGTTTTTCCGCTGAACGGTTCGGGGATCAAGAGCGCCACGTAACGGTTTTGCGACACCGCCACCGAGCGCGCCAGATTTACCTGCGAACTTACGATCATCGCCGCACCGTTCAGTCCACGCTTGCCCGTCATCGCCGAAATCGCACTGGTCCCCAATCCCACAAGGAGCAGTGAAATCCCCAGCACCAGCAGGATTTCCACCATCGTATATGGTCTGTATTTGAATTGTCTTTTTCGCATCGGCCGAATCCTCATTTGGTTCCACTGATCTTCTTTTGGTTCTGCGGCCAGATGTCATCATTGGTATTGAGCTTACGGTCCGGTCCTGCCGATAATAAATCGTAGGAATCCTTATTGGTTTCCCCCGGACATCTGTAATAAATGAAAGACTTGTCCTTCCCATCTACCGGATCTTTAAATCCGTCTGTTACGACCAGCAGCGGATGGCCGCCATCAGTGCCGTCTTGAACCGCGGACTTGAGTAATTCGGAGGAGAGAAAATTGTAAGCGTCAGCCCCCAAAATGAATTTGCTGCTCTTTACTCCGGAACTTGAGACTCCCTTGCAAACATAAACTGGATAGGGGCTTCCATCGGTCTGGGGGAAATAGCCGTATTTGGTCTTGAAAGCCTGGAGCACAACATTGAGGGTACTCAAGCTGCTTTCGGTCCTGGCGTTGGCGCGGGATTTCTGTACGGCGTTGTAAGCACCGAAGCTGAGCC
Source organism: uncultured Lentisphaeria bacterium (assembly GCA_937888615.1). Taxonomy (GTDB): domain Bacteria; phylum Verrucomicrobiota; class Lentisphaeria; order Victivallales; family Victivallaceae; genus UBA5239. Next base: position 1,978 of record CALABZ010000236.1, read on the forward strand.
CCACCAGAATTAAGATGATCGCGATCACCGCGAGGACTTCGATCATGGTGAAATAACGGAGGCGGCGGGCGGCTCCGACCGGTTGGGTCCGTCTTATATGTTTCATAGGGCTGTCTCCATTATATCTTATATTTCTACATTGCTAGTATACCACGGCAAATTATTAAAGTCAAGCAATTCTCCGCAGGGGCAAGGAAAATTCATGAAAAAATAATCTTGCATAAAGCGGCCGGCGCCAATGTGAAATCCCTTGTCTCTCAGAATGTGCGGCCTTTTTTCGCATTGAAACCGGTGGATGAATTTACCGCTTAAATCGTCCTTTGCTATTGCAAAAAGTGTCGAATTGTGCTATATTATAGATAGAACAATAAGGAAAAGCGGTAATTATGGCATTGACACATAAAAAATATGAATTTATGAACTGCGACGGCTTATCGCCCCGCAAGTTCCTGATTTGTCCGCAATGCCGCGAATATATCACTCAGATCGATATCGAAAACTTCTCGGCATGTCCGTTCTGCAACTATCGGCTGAACCGCAATAATGAGCTGGAAGACTTCGTTCTTCAGCCGCTGGCGGAACGTTGGGCCGAACAGTACAGCGGCGCGTTCTCCATTCGTATGCACTGATCTGACCCGACCGCTTCCTGGTCCCCCCATTATGGATTTACCGGCAAAATCGAACCGCTGCGGTGTATCGTCCGCGGCGGTTTTCAGGTATTGATATCCGGTATGGATTATTATTTCTCGACCGGCACCACGATCCCGCGCATGATGACGTTCTGGCAGAGCATGAAGACCAGGAAGGTCGGGACCGACGCCACAATCAGCGATGCATAAATCACTCCTTCGCAACTGTTCATCTGCAACTGATACAGCCATGGCATGATCGTCCACATGGCGCGGTCCTGACAAATCAGCAGCGCCATCATGAAGTTCGCATAGGCCGAGGTAAACGCCTGCAGGGCGATCACCGCCAGGATCGGTTTCGACAGGTTCATCGTCAACTGAAGGAATATCCGCGGTTCGCTGGCGCCGTCGAGCATGGCGCTTTCGTAGAGTTCCTTCGGCAGCGAATCAAAAAAACCTTTCAGCAGGAAAATCTGATAGCCGTTGGCAAGCCCCGGCAGCACCAGAGCCCCGAACGTGTTCAGGAGTCCGAGCTCGCGGAGCAGCAGGAAGTTCGGAATCTGGGTCACCATCTGCGGAAAAGCCATGGTCAGCATCAGGAAGAGCAGAACCTTGAAGGCGGACGGCGGACGGAAACGGCTGAGCGCATAGGCCGCCAGCGGGTTGACGATCAGCGCGCATATGACCGCGAGGAAGCAGTAAATGGCGGTATTCATCAGGGCGCGCCCGTGGAACATGATATAGTCGCTGACGGTGATGAAATTGCGAATGGTGAATTCGGCGCGCCATTTATTCTTGTGAGCCATGATATTGGCATAGTGGTACTCGTATTGCGGCGGATAGATGTCGCTGATTTTGGCATAATCGGTGCCGCAGGCTTGATTGACGGCCTCAAGCGTTTTGTATTTTTCCAGCAAATGGTCCTGAAATTCGAATTCGACGCTGCAAATCGAGAGGGCCTTGGATGGAACTTTGTGGAGGACTTCGGTAAAAGGGTCCACCCAGCCTTGAACGAAACTGCTCCAGTCGGCCAGGATCACGCCGGAATAAGGGATGCGTTCGACCAGCGGGATTTCATCGAATCCCTTGTATTTAGTGCCGTAAACCTGATTGAGGGTGGCAACATCCCGGTACTTGGTTTTCAGATAATCATGGAAAGCCGGAAGAGCGGAGGCGTCGACCCGAATCCAGAAAAGATTCAGGACATTGCGGACGAAAAATTCCCAGTCGCGCTGTTCCGCTTCGGTTTTATTGGCAGGAAAGCGGCGGTCCAGAAATACTTCATCATAGGATTTATAACGGGTGCCGTGGGTGTCGTTGTATCGTTTGATATCGTCGGTGTACTGACTCAGGAGAAAGCCGTACTTGTAATATCCGATTGACGTGGTATAGGTCCGGCAGGACTGGGGGCTGACATCCTTGAACTTGTACCAGGAGAGCTGAAAGGGAATACTGACGTTGGGCAGCGTGCGGCGGTAAACGTAAGGCGTTTCGGAAACCCGGAAACTCGGCCAGGCGACGAACTCGGTCCCTTCGGCGGCGTTCATGTTGTCGAGGTTGCCATCGTATTGAGCGTACATCTGGCTCTTGAAACGGCGCAAGTTGAGCGGTGTGCTGCTGCGTGACACCGGAGTCACACTGTAACCCAGCTGGAAATAAATGAAAGGATATTCCTTTTCATTCAGAAATTGTTCCCATTCGGAAACAAACTTCTCTCTGGGAGCCGGCGGCGGGTCAAAAGACCTGAAGTCAACAATGTTCGTATTGTACACCTGCCTCGCAACCAGTACCGATTCATTGAAAAGCGCCTCCAGGGTTTTCCGGTAGAGCGCGGTGCCGCTTCGCAGATAATGCGGGATGGGGGTGACGTCGGCCGAATCCACGCCGCTTTTGGTGGTGCCGGTAATCATCAACCAGAACGGATAGATCATGGTAATCGAACCAAGAACCAGCAGAATATAAATGATAAAGATCAGCCCCCTGACCTTGAAACTCCTGCGTCCGATAGTGGAAATTATGCCCATAGTTAAATGTCCCTCGCTATTTTTTGCTGCCGGAGGCCCTGAATTCAACCTTCGACAGGATCTGCAGCTGATATACCGTAAATCCGATCAGCATGAACGCCAGCATCCAGGCTGCCGCGGTGGCCGGTCCGAACGATAAATATGTAAAAGCTTTGTACCAGATGAAAAGCCCGGCGGTTTCCGTACGCGTGGCGGCGTCGCCGCCCGTCATGACCAGGATGTTTCCGGTCGAGGAGTACCAGGAACTGATGAAGGCTCCGACAAAATTGATGACGACCAGCGCTTTCAGGGTGGGGAACACCACAAACAGGATTTTGTCGATAAAGGTGGCACCGTCGAGGTCGGCCGCCTCATAATAATCCTCTGGAATCCCTTTCAATGCCGCCAGGTAAATCAGACAGCCGGGCCCCATGCCGGCCCAGACCATCGGCACTACGCATGCCACCATCGCGGTGTTGGGATTGGAAAGCCAGCGGTATGGTTCCGGCGTACATTCGAACAGGCGCTTGAAGAACTGCGGGATCGCATCGCCCAGGCTTTCATAGCCGGGGAACAGAATCGGACGGGCGAACGCACTGCTGGTGAAGAACAGAATGATCCCCGTGATGATGAACAACACCATCGGCAGCCACATCTGGTAAAACCACAGCCGCCGCGCGAACGAAAGGCAAATCAATAACAGGATCGCCCCGATCATGATGAAGCCGATGGCCGGGATATTCAGCACGACCCGGTTCAGGATGCCGAACTCCGAAGGCTCATAGAACTGCTTCCAGAGCAGCATGGTGACCAGCCCGGAAATAACCGCCGGCAAATAGAAGATCATCCGGAACAACAGCTTGCCTTTCGGCACTTCCTGCAGCAGAACCGCCAGGATCATCGGCGGCAGGAAGGTCAGGGCGATGACCAGCATGCTGTAGCGAATCGCATTCCAGACCGACTGCCACCACATGTTGTCCACCAGCAGATTGCCGAAGTTGTCAACACCGAGAAAGATGGAATCACCGAGAATTTTGTAATCGTAAAAAGCCATCATCGAACCGCGCGCCAACGGCAAATAACTCCAGGTAAAGATGGTCAGCACAGCGGGAATCAGCAGGATGTAGGCCCATTTGTATTTGGTGAATCCCCATTTGACTTGATTCACGCCGTCCGTGGCGGGGGGGGTGAAAATGCGGAAAATTTTGCGGAAGACGAAAAAATAGGCGACGATGATGCCGGACAGGAAGATAATGGCCAGAATACGGCGCTTGGTTTTTTCCTGGGGAGCGATTTTGCCGATCATCAGTTCATTCGCCCGTTCGACGGCGTCGTCAAGGACGCCCTGCAGGGCTTGGCGGCGTTCTTCCGGGTGCTTGATGTCCGGCAGTTCACTGTTGAGCTCCATCTGTTCGGCGTATTGGATGGGAATCGTCATCTGGTCATAGGCGAAATTGCTGTTTTTGCCGTAGGGTTCAGGTTTGCCTGTTTTCAGGGCAGTGTCAAAAAGTTCGTGCCATTCTTTGGGGGAGAGGCGCACAATGTCGCTGTATCCGAAGCGGAGCAGGTATTTCGGCATGATGAACTGGCCGAGACCGCCTTCAACGAGCATGTCGGTTTTGATCCGCATGGCATCGTCGCTGTCCCAGAAGAAAATATATTCCCAGGCGGCGTCGCGCACCGGAACTTCGGTGATCTCCGAGAAAATCCCGTACATGCGGCTGTTCAGTTCGGCCCCGCGAATCCCGGTGGGGCCCATCGGAACCGGAGCCACACCGTTGACTTCGGAATTGAATGTGGAGAGGGTCTTGTCGTCAATGTAAGCAAATTTCATTGCGATTTCGCCGCGATCCCATTTGGTGTTGGAATCGGAGGCGTCTTTATAGGCGTAACCGCGACGCACGATACCATTCTCATCCACCCAGCGTTCCGCGGAGAGGCGGGTGTAGAAGTCAAGAGCCTTGACGGCTTCGGGCGTATTGAACGTACAAGTCCACTCTCCGGTCTTCGGGTCGCGGACCATAACCTCGCCGCCGGCGGACCAGAGAAAGGTGATCCAGAACCAGGATTCACTTTTGCCGCGTCCGAGTGCAAGACCGTAAATCCCTTTGCCCGGATCGGTGATTTTCACACAGGCGTTGTACAGATCGTCCCAGGTCCAGTTCGCATTCGGATACGAAATTCCGTTGCGCTCGAAAAGATCCTTGCGGTACATCAGAATCTTGCCGACGGGCGTGCCGCCGTAGGGCAAGGCCCAGATATGGACTTTGCCGGCGGGGCCGGGGCGCTTGATCACCTCCCATACTTTGGGATGGATACGGTCCATTTCGAGGGATTGGCGCTCTTTCGTGGTAAGGTCTGCGATATATTCGTCCAGCGGATAGAGAAATCCGTTGCGGATATAGTTGTCGGATTTGCGGAAGTTGATATAAAGAACGTCGGGAGCCATTTTGCCCGCAATCGCCAGCAGGTCGTTTTCCACCCCCTGAACGCTGATACCGGAGAATTGATGAAGCCGGAGCGCGACCTTGTCCCAGTTGTAATGGCCGTATTTATCGGGGTTTGCCTTGTATTTGTCGCGGTACTTGCGGGCGAAGATGTCCGGAAACTGCCGGACGAATTCCTTGACGGCGGCGACGTCCGCGCGGGTATAGAGGTCATTGGCAGTGGGGTCGGGCAGTCCGTTTACCTTGATATTGATGATGGTGGTGCCGTCTTCCCCTTTTTCAATCCAGCCGCCATACGCAAATAAACCAATGATCCCCGTAATCAGGCACAATACGGCTTTTATTTTCAGCATTCCTTCCTCCGAAACTGAGTGCTTGAGAGTACCGAGTTCTTGACTGTCAAGAGTCGGTCTCTTTGTCTTTTAATTT
>CALABZ010000237.1 GCA_937888615.1 uncultured Lentisphaeria bacterium
GGCAGTTTCTGCATGACTTTGATCCAGCTTTTCTGGAAGATATCGTCCGCTTCCGAACGGGAATCCGGCATCATCTTCAACAGGTATCCATACAATTGATTTTTATAACGATTATAAAGCAACCCGAAGTCCTGGTCGTCTCCGGCCAGATAGCCTTCGATCAATTCCTGATCGGATCTTTCCATAACTTCGTCTTTCATTCTTTGTTCACTATAATAACGTCGTTGGCCCGCAATTATTGGATGAATTTACAAAAAAACTGATAAAAAACCTGCAATCCCCCGATCCGCGGGCAAAAACTTCACTTCGCCGAGGCGACTGCGTGGAACCCACCGGAATTCCTGGTTTTCCCGCGGGACCGGTTCGCCCGCATACGAAATGCAACGGATAAAGTGCAGCCGAACCGTTCGCTCCGGGTACTCATGTTCCGTAAAATAAATCGGATCGAAAACCATCACGTCCATCCCCAGTTCTTCATGCAACTCCCGCTTCAGGCAGGCCGCCATGGACTCGCCGGGCTCGATCTTGCCGCCGGGAAATTCCCAGTAGCCGGCGTATTCACGGTCGGCCGGTCGCGAAGTCACCAGCACGGACTTCCCGTCAAAGATTACCGCGGCGCAGACTTCGATGGTTTTCCTGTTCATGGTTTGCGTTTCTTCGCGCTTTCCACTTTGCGTTTCAACAGAACGAGAAACTCGTCGACATGTTCTCCGAGCGCTGCGGACATTTCCACCACCGGCAAACGAAGCGAGGGAAATTCTTCCTTGAAACGGATCAGATTTTCGCGACTGCCGGGTACATCCATTTTATTGGCCACGACAATTGCGCCGCGCCGTGACAGATTTTTCTGATACATATTCAGTTCATGTTTCAGTGAAGTAAAGTCATCCCACGGGTTGCGGCCGTCGATTCCGCTCATGTCCAGTACGTATACCAGTACGACCGTACGTTCGATATGGCGCAGGAACTCATGTCCCAACCCTACATTTTCACTGGCGCCGTCGATCAATCCGGGGATATCGGCCACCGTCATGCGGGTATAATCGTCGAATTCGACGATCCCGACCACCGGGTTCAGCGTTGTAAACGGATAAGGCGCAACTTTCGGGCGAGCGTTTGAAATGACCCCGATCAAGGTCGATTTACCGGCGTTCGGATAACCGACCAGACCGACATCGGCAATGATTTTAAGTTCCAATTCGACCTGAAGCTCTTCACCGGGCGTTCCGGGATTACAGCGCCGGGGAGCCCGGTTGGTACTGGTGGAAAAATGCCGGTTTCCCCAGCCGCCGCTGCCGCCATGGGCAACGACAAGACGCATACCCGGTTCGTTCAAATCCCCCAGAAACTCGCCGGTTTCGATGTTGGTAACGACCGTTCCAACCGGAACTTTGACCACGACGTCCTGTCCGGTCCGCCCGATCAGGTCTTTGCCTTTGCCATTGTCACCGCGTCCGGCCTCGTAATGCCGTACAAACGATAAATCGACCAGGCTCTGTTCATTCACAGAAGCTTCCAGTATGACATTGCCGCCCTTGCCGCCGTCGCCGCCGTCCGGGCCGCCCTTCGGAATGAATTTTTCGCGGCGAAAACTACTGCAGCCATTGCCGCCATCGCCGCCCTTCACCTTGATTTTGACCTTGTCGATAAACATATTTTTCCCTATTTACAAAAAAAGCCCGGTAATTACCGGGCTTCAAATTCCAGACTTCGGCTTTTTACAGCGTTGCCGGAACGATGTTCACCTTGCTCTTGCTGTTGGAGAATTCCACAGTGCCTTCGCAAAGCGCAAAGAGGGTGAAATCCCTGCCGCAACCGACATTTTTGCCGGGATGGAACTTGGTGCCGCGCTGACGAACAATAATGCTGCCGGCGGTAACATACTGACCGCCATGAGCTTTGATACCGAGCATTTTCGGTTTACTGTCACGACCGTTTCTTGAGCTGGATTGCCCTTTCTTATGTGCCATTATTTTACCTCGCTATATTGCTGATTTATCATAATAGAAAGCCTAATATACAATGAGTTTTGAAAAAATCCAACCGTAAACCTAAAAAAAATCGCAGAAATTCTCAGAATTCATCGAACCATTCAGGAATTTTCGCGAAATATACGTAAATGGCCGATTCAGCGCTTGACCGCCACCAAATAGTCCGGCTGTAAAAACCAGAATGCCGCTTTCGGCAGATCCACCCAACTGGCAAGTTCAATCCCCGGCTGGTTCCGGGTGAAGTTCACCGCCCAGTCCTCCGGCTTGCCGCACAACGCCGCGACCGGAAGCAAGATCATCCCGGACCAGCGTCCGGAAGCCGTATTTACCTTGGCTTTTACCTTCGGTACCGTTGCGGAACGATCGTGGGCGATCACTTTGGAACGCCCCTCGCTGTTGACGACAATCTGCAGAAAACCGTGTTCCCCACCGGTTGAATCCCGCAAAAAAAGCTCCACGCAATCGTCTTCATATAAGGCCCCGCCCCTCGATATCAATTTCCGGGCGGGATCGAATCGGCAATCGAAATCCACCCGGAGCTGATCGTTTTCCAGCGACATCACCGCACGGGTGTCCCATGCCGCCATTTCGCCGTGACTGTCGACAAAGTCCACCATCACGGTCTTGAACGCCTTGCGGATCGTCTTGTCCTTTGCCGCAAAAAACAGCAATTCGGCCCGGATATTTTCCTTCGGTTCATTGCTGACGACACGTACCCGGTCCGTCTCCACCGGCGCCCAATGCACAACGCCTTTCCGGGAATCGCCGATGATGATCTCCGCCTGCTGCCGCCACTTCTCGTCTTTGGCCACGGTAAACACCCGGTACATGCCCGGTTCGGCGGACGAGAACTCCACCCCGCCGATTCGGTAGATTCCGTTGAATTCAATCGTCCGGGCGCCCGGTTCATCCACGACTTTGCCGAATTTACGCAACGGATAAAAATCGGTCTGTCCGTCCACTGGCAGCGGCGGTTTGATTTCCACACCGAAGATTTCTTCCGAAGACGGCATTTCATCGCGATTCGCCAACTTGTCCCAACGGTCTTTATCCAGCGGCGCGGCCAGCTTCAGCACCCGGAAAAGTTCTATTCTATCACCGGAGGCATTCTTTCCGCCAAGAATGTCCCGGTAAATCAGCATTGCCCGGTACCAGTCCCCCAGCCGCCGCATCTGGGACGCGGTCTGTTCGGGAAATATGCCGTCGGTATTCTGGAATCCAGGCAGACGCCGACTGACAATCATCTGGTCCAGTCGATCGATAAGCGCCTGGATTTCGTCCATGTCACGATCGCCGCGATTGATTTTTTTTGCAAAATCGACGCGCTGCGGTTCGTATTCCAGAGCCGCCCGCCAGCCGGTCCGGCGTCCAAACTCATAATCGGCCCCGTAAGTCATCCGCAACTGCGTGTCGTTGGGCTTATCCGCAGACCACATCAGTTCCGCCGCAGTCGGAAACGCCCCCCACAGCTTCAGGGACTCGCCCCAATGCGAAAACATGAGCCCCAGGTTGTTCGGATTGTCGCGATAGGGTTTCAACGCACTGCGCCACAATAGATTATTCTCATGAAAATACCCGCTGGCAGTACCGACGATAATCCGTTTTTTCTCCAGCAGGAACCAGTTCACACGATCCTGTATCCGCTGCATCGCCTTTAAATTGCCCTGATAAACCCACGGACAGACAATGACGTCATGCGGCACCGAATCCAGCAACGCTTCCCCGTCGCGGGATTCGCGGCGAAACAGGTCATCCCACGACAGGATGGTGATTTCCGGGTCCAATGACTTGATTTTGTCATACCAGAATTTCAAATCGGTTTTCATCAATTCCAGATTGGTCTTGCCGGATTGCAGACAGCGGCGGCAGCGTTCGCGGTAAATGACCTCGTCATGACCGATGTGAATGTATTTCGGTTTGTAAATCCGAACCACATTCTCCAGAGTCCGGTTCAAGATTTCATAGGTCAGCGGTTCGGCGGGACAATACGGCGTCTGGTGCGGACTGTAATTCATGTAATTATAATCCACTCTCACCTCTATTCCAGGAACAAGTCGCCCCTGTGCCAGCCGTTTCAAACGCCAGGGAGCGTTCTCGTCTTTGAACGGACGGGCCGTTTTTCCAGGAACGATTTCGTAGTCCTTTGCTTCGACGTATTTGGTTTTACCGTCTGGGCTGGTTACGATAATCGGCATGGACGGGGTGCGGATTACGTTACGCTTGGCGAATTCGGTATATTCCCCGGTCAATACCATTTTTTCGTCGGGCACCCAAATGCCTTCCGCACAATTCGGGTTCTGGTCAATGACGCCGTAGGACCAACCGCCCCCCTGCACCAAGGGAACCACTTCAATATTGTATTGCCGGGCGAGGCTGATGAACTTCTCCGCCTCCGCCCGATTTTTCGCATTGGGGTTGAACCACCAGTTGCGGGAGGCGTTCCAATACGATTCCATGATGCACATATTGACTTTCATCCGGGCCATTTTCGGAATAATCCATTGCGGATCGTAAGGGGGCGAATAAACCATGCGCCATTTCTGATCGCTCCAATCCCGGATCAGAACCGACGGCAAAGTCTTGTCGTTTCGCAAGAGTTGTCGAAACGTCTGTACCCCGTAAAACAAACCGCTGTCGGTTCGGGCAGTCAGCACCGCTCCCTGCCCCGTCACCCGCAACACATAAGCATCGTAACCGGTCGCCGGTGTTTCGGGACGCGGAGCCCCGTCAACCCGTCCCAGAATCAAGGCCTTGTCACTCAGCGTGAACGACACCTTCGGTTCGAATCCGTAAAACATCTTGAAGTCTTTGAGAAAGCAGTCAATCCCCGTTTTGACGGTTTCCGCACAATCGGACGGCGCATAAAGAACCAATGACGGTTCGACAGGCAACCCGCCCTCCTCCAGGAGCGTAACTTCCTGCGGCTCGGGGACAATGCCGGTGGTCCCCGCGGCATCTTTCGCGGCCGGACGGTTCAGCAATAACGGTTTCAGGGTCTTCCAGATTTCATCGGCGATTGCCGCCATTCCGGCATTGCCGGGATGCCAGTTGATCGCCCAGGCGCTGAAATGCTTCTCCGCCGCCGCGCTCATTTTCGGATTCTGCCCGATCGCCTTGATGCTCACCCACGGGATATCGTTTGCGGCCGCCGCCGTCCGCATCAGTTCGGTCGGACCGGAACGCCAGTCGCTCACGGCCACGATTACGGCTCCGGGATAAGTCTCTTTCAGGGTCTTCAGCATATTGCCGTAACGCTTCCGGGCCTCTTCCGGGGCCAGTTTGCCCTTGTAGTTGTCACCGACTTGGAGAATGACGATATCGGCGTGTTCGGGCATTTTGACCGGAAGCCCGGCCATGTTGGCCTCCATATTCATCCGGCTGATCGTTAAATCGGCTTCACGGCCGGTAAGTTCGGACACTCTTTTGCGAATGATATGCGCATAATCTTTTTCAGGCTCGGTCGCGGCCATGCCGTTGTCCAGCTGCCAACCGATATCCGGACGCGGAGCATGACGCGACAAGCTGTTCCCGATGATGAAAATCGATTCACCGGAGGCGTTTGTCAATGCGGCAATCATGATTAGAGAACAGAGAAAACGTATCATCTGAGAACTTCCTTTCGGTTAGTTAGGGCAAAATATAGGTTTGGCTACGCAGATCGACGGAATCCTGTTCACTGGACGCATGACCGTCCGCCCAGACGACATTGGCCATGCCGTGATACCGCGTGGTGATGGTCATGCAATACCAGATTTGCGTAGGGGTATTGACGAAATAACTGTTGTAAGGGTTATCGAAAATCACGCTCATAACCCGGTTGGCTATATTGGTTTCGGCAAAAATAAGCTTTCTGGACGGATTTTTCAACTTGCCCAGCAAAGTCGCCTCGACAACCCCTCTTTCCGGGCTGCTGCCGTTGATTGCGACCGTACCCGCGATGCGGAAATTTTCGGCATAATTCATGGAAGCCGCCAATGCGAAAGTCGGATATCCCGTCGAAGGACACTGATAGTAAGAGGCCCGCAAATGCATTTTATTCCCTGGTCCGGCAGGGTCCTGCTGCCCGCCCAGATAAGGCAGTAAATGATAATTCCAGGTTTCGCCTCTTGACTCAGTCCCGGTCTGTGCGGGCGGCAAACGGTCCCCGAAGTCTCCGGCATAAGACAATCCCGCCACGCCGATCTGCTTCATATTGTTCAGACATCTGGTTTTCTGTGCGGTGTTCCGCGCCTGATTCAGCGCCGGGAGCAGCATCGCCGCCAGAATCGCTATGATCGCTATAACCACTAAAAGCTCGATAAGTGTGAAATGCTTTTTCTCCATAATTTTCATTCCTTAAGTTTATAGTTCCTGGGTTAATTTATAAATTCGACCGGGCAAAGATCCTGTATTTTTTTCGGCTGTCCGTCAGCCAGTTTCAAGGCTTTGTCCAGACTCTGCCGTCCGAGCTCGTAATCGTTTACCCGGACATGCGGATAAGCCGTATTCTCAATACTCTCGACACAACAGTCGCACACCACGATATCAATATTCCGTCCAAGGCCCATGGTTTTCAACTGATTGCCGAAAGCTTCCGCCAACTGTACGTTCATCGCCATGATCGCACTGATCTCCGGTCTCAGGCGCAGAAAATTCAAGGTTGCTTCCGCATCATAAGCCGCATAACCGCCGTAGGCTTTTTCGATCGTCGCTTCGGGATGCCGGGCAATTACTTCGAGAATGCCCTTTTCCAGGTCGCGGGTCACGCCGTGGTTCCGGAATCCCCCGATCAAGCCGATGTGACGGTGTCCCTGTTCGCACAGATGCTGTGCGGCCAACCGGCCCGCCTGAACATAGTCATGAAACCAGAAATTGCATTTGTCCCAATAAGCATCGGGCGAAGTCAGAAACATAATCGGGTATTTTTCCCGGATGGCTTCTTCCCAGAATGTTTCCCCTTCACAAGCGCCCCAGACCAGCATCGCGTCGATGGAACCCTCCCGGAACAGCGACAGGTAGTCTTTGTCGTCGACGAACTTGCGGTCATTGAACACAATGAGCAGACGATAGCCCGTCTGCGACAACGCCACCTGAAGCCCGGAGAAAAATTCAATCAGGTGATTGTCACGAAAAATCGGACAGCCGAGGTTCTCCACAGTCGGCAGGACCAGGGCGATCACCTCACTGCGGCGGCTGAACAATCGTTTGGCATGGATATTCGGTACGTAATTCAACTCCCGTGCGCCGTTCAGGATCGCTTCGCGGGTTTTTTCCGAAACATGCAACTTGCCCATGCGGTTGTTCAATACCCGAGATACGGTTCCCGGTGAGACCCCGACATGGTTGGCTACATCACGAATACTGCAACTCTGCTTCATAGACTCCTTACATTCCCAGAGCAACATGTTGTTTATTTTCTCATACACAAGCTCGATAATGACATAAGCAACATGTTGTTTAACTATATTATAACGGTTGCCCGCCAAAAGTCAATAGCCCCCGTGAGAAAAATATTAAAAAAACATTCTTTTCCGGATTGCCGCCTTGACGGAATGAATTTCACGCGCTATATATAAATTCAGGGACGGATCAGAGGAGCCGGGTTCCTAAATTGAGAGGAAAATTTTTGCTATGTCAGTTTTATATGAAAAGGGGGAAATATGACCGCCAAAAAAAATCCGAGAATCTTAATTGTCACGCCGGAAATTACCTACCTGCCGCACGGCATGGGTAATATGTCCAATATGATGCGGGCAAAGGCGGGCGGATTGGCGGACGTTTCCGCGTCATTGGTGGCGGCGTTGTTCAAACAGGGTGCGGACGTTCATGTCGCCCTGCCCCATTACCGCAAAATGTTCAACATCGACGTTGGCAAATTGATCAGCAATGAACTTCGCGTTTATACCGCCGTGCTCCCGGATTCCCAGGTCCATCTGGAGGAGGACCGCGCATTTTATTACCGCGACCAGGTTTACAGCAACTACCATTCGGACAGTATCCGCCACGCGCTCGCATTCGAACGCGAAGTGATCAACAATATCATCCCGCTGGTGAACCCGGACCTGATTCATTGCAACGACTGGATGACCGGCCTGATTCCGGCGTTCGCGCGCCGCCTCGGCATTCCCTGCCTCCTCACGGTTCACAATATCCATACGCAAAATGTCACCATGGACACCATCGAAGACCGCGGCATTGATGCCGCCGAGTTCTGGGAAAACCTGTATTTCATCCGTCCTCCACACAGTTACGAGGAAAGCCGCATGTCCAATCAGGTCGACCTGCTGACCACCGGAATATTCGCCGCACATTACATTAATACCGTCAGCCCGACCTTCCTGCGCGAAGTGGTCAGCGGCATGCATGACTTCATCCCGGAACCCGTCCGAAACGAAATGCGCGGCAAATATTATGCGAACTGCGCGACAGGAATCCTGAACGCTCCGGACGCGGATTTCAATCCGGCTAAAGACAATAACCTGGAAATGAAAATCACCCCGGAAAACCTGCATGAATCCAAAATCGCCAACAAACTTTCGTTCCA
>CALABZ010000238.1 GCA_937888615.1 uncultured Lentisphaeria bacterium
ATTTCTACCGCCATATCCCGCGTACCATCCAAAAACTCTGGAAAGGTGAACCCGTCCACATCATCATCATGGGTTCCAGCATCGACCGCGGCAGCGCCAATCCCCCCATGTACGTGTACAACGAAGACCCCGCCTCTCCCGATTTCAAAAAACCCCTCTGCGACGCCTACACAGGCACGTTCAGCACCGCCATGCTCGGCCGCCCCGAACTGGACGATCAATTCGCCCAACCCCGTCACTATTTCAGCTACGGCGGCCGCCTGAAACGCGAACTGATGAATAAATTCAACCTCCCCGCCGACAAAATCCTGCTTCATTTCATGGCCGCCGACGGTTCCTGTATCGGCGAATCCCATTCCGGCCTGAAAGATTATTGCAGCCTAGCCCTTCCCCCGGACCCAAACCTGAACGGTCATAAATCCGGCAAAACCTGGCAGCAGCTCTATCCGGCGCTGTTCGAACGCCCGCAGGGCCCTGGCCCCGACCTGATCATTTACGGCAGCGGCGCCAATGAAAAAACCGACACTCCCGACGAAATCGCCGTCTTCGAAGGCGCCATCCGCAATATCCAACGCAATTACCCGGAAGCCGAATTTCTCTTCTGCATGTTCCAGAACCAGGGAGGCTACACGCCGAATCCCGGCGATTTGCAAGCGCTTTCGCTCCGCTACCAGATTCCGTTCATCGACTTCGGCCTGATCAGCGACCTGGTGAATACCTGGTCCAACCGTTATGCGCAAGTACCGTCAGACGGGCACCCGCAGGCGAGTACTCATTATTTGTGGTTCAAACAGCTCGAAAAGGCGTTCGAATGCTACGACCCGATCGCGGTTGGTCAGGCCCAGCTTCATCTTCCCGAACGCATCCACCCGAACACCTACGGATGGGAGGGCGAAATGGTCAAATACCGTGCCGGCAGCCCCCGCATGTTCCGTCCGAACGCTTTTATCATCGACGACACCGCGTTCAACTGCTGGGGATCTTTCAAGGACAAGAAAAGCGCGGTCATGGTCAACGGCAAAGCCGTCGGCACACCTCGGCGCTCCTCCCCGACAATCGACCTGCGCAATTCACTCTTCCGCTTCGGCAACCAGAAGCTCGGCGACCGTTACGTGGTGGAATTGGACGCCGCCGAACCGGCCTTTACCGGTTTCGACGCAAAAGTCTGTCCGAACCGTCAGTTCATCTGTGCAAGCTCTCCGCTCTGGCATGGCGGCAAATTCGAAGTTCAGAAATACGATTCAAAAACCGGATTCCCCTATGGTGACAAAATATTGACCCTCCCCGCCGGACAATCCATTGAAATCACCACCGTCGGCACCGATTTCTCGGTGGTATGGGTCGATGCGGAAAAAGGCGGCAAACTGAAAGCCGAAATCGATGGTCAGGAAGCATTCGAAGTTTCCACCGCCGAACCGTTCAAATTCCTCGACGGCGTCACGATGTTCATGGAAAATCGCAAGGGCATCCTGAACCGTCCTTACGGCGCGCATACCCTGAAATTGGCCACGGTCGGCGGACCGGTACAACTGATGGGGCTTTATACCTATGATGCGCGTTCAAACCGCGCCAACGAGCGGGTGATTCGCGGCTATGCCGTACCGGGAGCAACCGTCCAGTTCACTCCGCCGTTCAAAGCCACGCCGCTGGTAAATTCAAACGGCCCGGTCGAGCAGATCAATGCCTCCCAAGTAAAATTCGGCAACAGCAACGGTTTCTACGAAATCATCGGCGAATAACCAGTCTTTCGTAAAAGTACGCCGTGTCGAAGCCTTACCAGCGGACCAGGGCGGCGGCGTATTTCTCAATGCCCTTTTCCTGCATCACTTGGCGCATCATCATCATAACCTCGTCGGCAATACTCATTTCCATCGCCCTCCGGTAATACTCCCGGCACTCATCCATTGAGAATTGCGAAATAATCCGGCGAATGTTCGGAATCAGTTTCGGCGGCAGACTGAAAGCCTTCACACCGCCGCCCAACAGAATCGGCAACGCCAGCGGATGGCTGGCGATTTCGCCGCAGACGGTCATTGATTTGTCCGGGAACGCTTCCACGTTGCGGGCCACCTGTCCCAGCATCCGCAGGAAGCCGGGTTCCAGATTGGCGTCGGAAAATTCGCCCTCGAAATACATGCGGTCGATGGCATAAGTATACTGAAGCAGGTCGTTGGTGCCGACGGAAATAAAATCCACCTCTTTCAGAAAACTGTCCAGCGAGATGAAGACCGACGGCACTTCCAGCATCACCCCGAACCGGTAATCGCGGCAGTAAGGAACTTTATCGCGTTCCAGTTCATCCACCACGTCTTTCAGGATCAGCTTCACATTGCGGACATCTTTCAGTGTCGTAATCATGGGGAAAAGAATATTCAGCTGCCCCCCTTCACCGGCCCGCAGGATCGCTCGCAGGTGCGTCTGGAAAAATTCGGGATTCTCCAACAAAACCCGGGTGCCCCGCGGCCCCAACGCCGGATTCACCGAACGCGGAATGTTCAGGCAGTTGATCTGCTTGTCGGAACCGGCGTCGAGCACCCGCACGGTGATTTCGCCGTCCGCCGCGCTGACCACTTTGTGGTACACCTCATACTGGATATCCTCGTCCGGCAGGTGGTCACGAAGCATGAACATGAATTCGGTACGGTAAAGACCGATACCGTCGGCATGATATTTCTTCAACAGCGGCATTTCACAGAGCAGTGAAATATTCGCTTTCAGCTCGATCCTCCCGCCATCGGTCATGATGGTTTCCTTGAGCTCGTCCACCTCTTCGATCGAACCATTGATCACCGCGTCATAGTGATCGGAAAGCCTGGCATCGGGGTTCACATACAACACCCCCGAGTGAGCGTCAACCACCAGTTTGTCATCATTCGAAATTTTAGCCATGGCACCTTTCACACCCAGCAGCGCCGGAATCTCAAACGCTTTGGCCAGAATAGCGACATGACTGGTCAGACCACCGGTTTCGCAAACGATCCCGACCACATTGTCAAACGACATCTTCAGCAGATCGGACGGCATCAGTTCCTGCGCCACCAGAATCAATTTGCCTTCCCGATTGCGGCGGGGGTTCCGGCTCTGCTTTTTCCGGCGCAAGTTGCGGGCGGACTCAATCAGGCGCAGCATGACGTCTTTGAAGTCGATCAGGCGTTCACGGAAGGCGTTGTCCTCCAACTGAATGAATTTCTTCTCGAAGCGCTTGTAAACCAGCGCCGTGCTGAATTCCACGGTGTGCCCGTGTTCGGAAATATCTTTGCGGATACTGTCCATGACCATTTTGTCGTCGAGGAACAAAAGATGGGCGTTAAAAATTGATGCGTCGGCTTCGGACAACAGAGTGAGGGCGCGTTTTTCGAATTCGAGAGTATTGGCGCGGGTCATTTCGATAGCCGCGTGGAGAAGTTTCAATTCATCGTCGACGGAGACGGTAGTGTTGTGTTCGGATTCGGGAATGATATCCCGTGCCTTGTATTTCACCGCAGTGCCGTACACGACCCCCGGACTGACTGAAACGCCGATCAGTTTGGAGTTATGGTGGCGCCGATTTTTGATCGTGCCAGCGCGTCCTTTCAGGTTTCGCAAAACACCGGAACTGACGATCAGGTTTGCCAACTGCGGGGCCAGGCTGCGCGCCAGGCTGACATCTTCGCCACTGAACGGTTTTTCCTGTCGACGCATCAACAGCATGACCCCGATTTTCTTCCCGGACGTAACCAGTGGTACGGCCATTTTTACCTGAAAATCCTTTTCCTCGCCAACCGGGACATAACGGAAACCGGGATGTCCTTCGGATTTGGTGATGTTAATGATGGTACGCAACTTATAACAGCAGCCGGCAATTCCCTGTCCGGGGCGGAAAGCCAGGTTTCCAAGCATTTTCCGGCCGGATTCACCGGACGCCACCAACACCAGGGCATCCCTTTCTGCGTCATACTCAAAAATCATGCAGACGTCAGCTTTGAAAAAGTTCCGAATCACCTTGGCAACCCGCTGGTTCACCGGCGCCGCGTTGGTCATTCCGGCGATCGATTCGGAAATCTTTCCTAATACATTTACAAGGTTTCCAATCATATTTGTTCCTCGTTCCTCTGTCCTGTTCCACAATCCATCCCATACAAAACGATTTGGTAATATACTCCTGAAATATGAATTTACAAACCATTGTCCGCAATTAATCTCAACATGAAAATTGGTAATACCAATGGCTGCTTTTCATGAAAGTGTCTTTCCCATACATTTTATCATTGAATCGTACACAAATTCCGTATAAACAAGGCTTGTTTTCTTGCCCGCAAGCGATTACATTAAACCAGAGAGCAATATTTCATCATAAGGATTTGGAATAATGGAGAAGTTATATTATCAGAAAGAAGCTCCTTTTTGGGAGGCCGCCCTTCCCCTCGGCAACGGCCGACTCGGCGCAATGATTTTCGGCGGAACCGATCGGGAACAAATCGCCCTAAACGAAGATACTCTCTGGTCCGGTCTGCCCGATAATCGCTGCAATTCGGATATGCCTCAACTGCTGGTCGAAGCGCGACGCCTGATTGATGCCGGAAAATTTTCCGAAGCCGACATTTTCATCACCAAATATATGAGCGGTCACGACAACCAGCAGTACCAACCGGCGGGCGACCTGAATATCGTTTTTACTTCTCCTGCGTCGGCTACGGATTACCGGCGCGAACTGAATCTGGAAACAGCGGAAGTATTGATCCGCCACGGCGGAATTACCCGAACCGCGTTCGCCTCATGCCCGGCCCAGGTCATCGTCTATAAAATCACCGGCAAGGTATCATTCGAGGCACAATTTTCGTCGGTGATCAAAGGAAAAGCCGGGTCTGCCGGATCGACGATTTTCTATGACGGCACCTGCCCCGTGGGTCACGAAAACCGCACCCAATCAATCTGGACCGATGAACAGGGGGGTACCGGCATTAAATACCGGATGCAGGCCGCCGTCACTACTACCGGCGGAAGCGTCGAATCCGTCAACGGTGTGCTGAAAGTGAAAGACAGCACGGAAACCGTCATCTATATCGCGATCCGCTCCAACTTCAAAGACTGGAAAACCTTCCCGGATCTCAGCGGCATTGATTACAAAGCATTGACAGCGGCCGATCTCGAACAGGCAACGGGCAAAGGCTTCAAGCAACTTGAGACGGAACACCTGGCCGACTATCAGCCCATTTACCGGCGTTCGGTCCTGACTCTGCCCGCCCGCCCCGGCGACGAACGTCCCCTACCTGAACGCCTGGCGGCGGCGACCGAAGAAAAAATTTTCGCGCCGTCCCTGGCCGCGCTCCTTTATAATTACGGACGCTATTTAACCATCGCTTCGTCGCGGCCCGGCACCCAGCCCGGCAATCTGCAGGGCATCTGGAACCCGTTGTTGCATCCGCCATGGAACAGCAATTACACCACCAACATCAATCTTGAAATGAACTACTGGCACGTGGAAGCGGCAAACCTGGCCGACTGTGCCGAGCCGCTCCTGCGTTTTGTCCGCGAAATCGCTGAAAAAGGGAAACAGGCCGCACGGGTGCTGTACAACGCCCGCGGCTGGTGCTGTCATCACAACAGCGACCTGTGGCGCTATTGCGTCCCGGCCCGGGGTCAAACCATGTGGTCATTCTGGCCGGTTTGCGGCGGCTGGCTGTGCCGGCACCTGATGGACCACTACCGTTTTAACCCCGATCCCGGTTATCTGGAAGAAATTTACCCGATCCTTCGCGGCGCGGCTGAATTCTTCCTCGATTTTATGGTCGAACGGCCCGACGGCACGTTGGAAACCTGTCCCTCCACCTCGCCCGAAAACCGGTTCATCGATCCGGGTACGGGAGGACCGGCGGCAGCGGCTTCCGGATCGATCATGGATATGTCGATCATCAAGGAAACGTTCGAAAGCGTCCTCGAGTCCGCCGCCATCCTGAACAAAAACGATGAACTGGTAAAAGCGATCGGCGAGGCGTTGCCGAAACTGCGCAAACCGTCGATCGGCACCGCCGGACAACTTCTTGAATACGGTGAGGACTTCGCCGAAATGGAAATCCACCACCGGCACCTCTCCCACCTTTACGCGGTCTATCCGGGGTGTGATTTCACGCCGGACCACAACCGTGAATATTTCGACGCGGCACGGGTTTCACTGGAACGCCGCGGCGACATCAGCACCGGCTGGGCCATGGGCTGGCGCGTGGCGCTGTGGGCGCGGTTCAACGACGGCGACCACGCCTGCCGCGTCCTGAAAAACCTGTTGACCCCGGTATTCCCCGACAATCAGGGAAGCAGCGGTAAAGGCGGGGTTTACCCGAACCTGTTCGACGCGCATCCGCCGTTCCAGATCGACGGCAATTTCGGAGCCGCCGCCGCCATCGGCGAACTGCTTCTGCAGAGCCACCGCCGCACCCCGGACGGCAAGGTCATCGTCGAAATCCTGCCGGCCCTGCCGGGCGACTGGAATTCGGGCAAGGTCTGCGGACTTCGCACTCAGGGCGGCTTGACGATCGACTTGGAATGGTCGGCACCGACCGTGTTCAAAGCTGAAATCCGCGCCGCATACGATGGCGTGTTCGTATTCAAAACCCCCGGCGGCAGTGTGGAAAAAACGCTGACGAGCGGCGAAGTCATCCATATCAACAAGTGAGAAAAAGTTATGATGAAAGAATTAAGGTTCAGACAGGTACACCTGGATTTTCACACCTCGCCGTATTTACCGGCAATCGGTGAAAAATTTGACCGGAAGCAATGGCAGGAACGCCTGACCATGGCGCATGTCAATTCGATCACCTGCTTTTCCTCGTGTCATCACGGCCTGAGCTATCACCCCACTCAAGTCGGCCAAATGCATCCGAACCTGAAGTTCAACCTGCTGCGCGAACAAATCGACGCCAGCCACGAAATCGGCGTCAACGTGCCGGTATACCTGACCGGCGGCGTCAACGACGCGGCCGCCATCGCGCACCCCGAATGGCGCGAAATCTCCAGCAAAGGCGAATACCAGGGATGGGTCGCCAGCCCGCTCCAGCCCGGTTTCAAAAAACTCTGTTTCAACACCCCTTACCTGGACTACCTTTGCCGCATGATCGAAGAAGCCGTGACCATGTTTCCCGACGGCGACGGCATTTTCATCGACATCATCCATCAGGGACAGTGCTGCTGTCCGCGTTGTCTCGAAGGGATGCTGAAAGACGGCTACGACCCGGAACAGGAAGAAGACCGCAAGGCTTTCGCCCGCAAAGTTCTGCTGAACTATTACCGCCGGACGACCGAGGCCGCGCGTATTCACAACCCCGACATGCCGATTTTCCACAACAGCGGCCACATCACCGAGGGCGACCGTGAAATCCTGCCGTACTTCAGCCATCTGGAACTGGAATCACTGCCGACCGGCGGCTGGGGCTATGATCATTATCCGATGTCCGCGGCCTATTGCCGCAACCTCGGGCTGGACTTTCTCGGCATGACCGGCAAATTTCATACCACCTGGGGTGAATTCGGCGGATTCAAACACCCGAACGCGCTACGCTACGAATGCGCCGCAATGCTTGCGCAGGGCTCAAAATGCAGTATCGGCGATCAGCTTCACCCGTCCGCCGAACTCGACGAAAGCACCTGCGAATTGATCGGAGCTGCTTACCAGGAAGTGGAAGCCAAGGAACCGTGGTGCGGAAATGTCACCAGCGCGGCCAATGTCGGCCTGCTCTCCAACATCGCTTTCAGTCCGGCCTCCGCTTCCGGCAAGCAAAGCGAAACCGGCGCCTCGCGGTTCCTGCTTGAAAATCACGTGTTCTTCGACATTCTTGACCAGGCCGTGCCTTTCGACCGTTACGACGTACTGGTGCTGGCCGACGGCATCAGGATCGACGCCGAACTGAAGAAGAAGCTCGATGCCTTCCTGGCACGCGGCGGCAAACTGATCCTCTCCGGCGAATCCGGTATGTGGGCGGACAAAGAGGAATTCGCATTCGACCTCGGAGTGGAATATTCCGGAGTCAACGAACTGTACCCGGATTTCGTCAAGGGCGCGCCCGAATTTGCGCCGGACTTCGTCAAAACGCCGTTTGTCATGTACCGTCCGTCCCAACGGATCAAGGTAAAAAGCGGTGTTTCACTGGGGGATGTTTACGATCCCTATTTCAACCGGACGTTCCGTCATTACTCCTCGCATCAGCACACGCCGTACCGCACCGAAGCGTCCGGCTATGACGCGGGCGTACTGACGGATAACATTCTTTATTTTGCCCATCCGGTATTTCTGCTGTACGCCGCCTACGGAACGGTGGCGCTGAAACATTATGCAGCCAAAGCCATGATGAAACTCATCGGCGACGAACTGCCGATTCATACCAACCTGCCCTCGCAGGGCCGCGCCACGCTGATGCATCAGGCGAATGAAAACCGTTACATCCTGCATCTGCTTTACGCAAATACGATCCTCCGCGGCAGCGCCGTGGAAATGTCCGGCGGCAATGTCCGCAATGCCTCGCAAGTGGAAGTGATCGAAGAGCTCAATCCGCTCTACGGCGTGACCGCCGCGGTCGAAATCCCCGGCGAAGTGAAAAAAGTCACCCTCGAACCGCAGGGCATCGAACTGCCGGTGGTGAAAGAAGACGGACGTTTCCAAATCCGGCTCGACCGCCTGGAAGGACACCAGATGGTAGTTTTCCAGCAATAGCGGAACGACAGCGGCTACTACTTCCGGATTCCGGCGACATGCCGGTCCAGACAGTTGTAGTCTTTGATGATTTCCACGTCCCGGAAGCCGCCGCCCATCAGGGCGGCGACCGCATTCCCCTGCCCCGAGCCGATCTCCAGGATCAACAGGCCGTCAGGCGTCAAATGGGGGGGGGCCTCGCGAATGATCCGCCGGATCAGGTCGAGCCCGTCCGAACCGGACGTCAGGGCCAATTTCGGCTCGTGGTCGCGAACCTCCGGTTCAAGTGCAATATATTCCGCCTCGGTCACATAAGGAAGGTTCGCGGCAATCACGTCGAAACGCCCGTCAACCGCGTCGAATAAGTCGGAGCGGAAAATCCGCACATTTGCCAGTTCCAGCCGCCGCCGGTTGGCCTCGGCGATCCGGCAGGCGTCCGGGCTGATGTCGACGGCGGTAATTTCGAGGTCCGGGCGTTCGTGGGCCGTCGCCAGGGCGATTGCGCCCGAGCCGGTGCCGACGTCGCACAGCCGCCCGCGCGGCGGCGCCTCGCGGCAAACCCGTTCGACCAGCAGTTCGGTTTCGGGACGCGGAATCAGTACGCCGGGAGCGACCTCCAGACGCAGGTTCATGAAATAAGCCTCGCCCAGAACATATTGCAAAGGCTCCCTGCGGCATCGCCGATTCAGGATATCTTCGAGCTTCTCTGGTGCAATCCGCACATGATCGTGCATGAAAAGTTCCGCACGGGAACAGCCCGTCAGGAACATCAGGATCATTTCCGCTTCGCATCCGGCGTCGGCGATCCCCGCCGTTTCCAACCGGGCGGCGGCATCCGCCAAGAGTTTCCGCCGGGAAAATACTGTTTTATCGTCCATGATATCGGTTCTATGAATATTATTGTTTCAGTCGTGTAGAGTATAGCACCGGAGGGCCGCACTGTCAATACGGAATACGGATTTTCATGCGTCCGATCATGAGGGGGAAAAAAATCATGAACATCCTCTTGACAAATCACAATCTTGAATTATATTAGTTACTAAACAAATTAGCAACTAAATATAATTAAGGATTCAGCCATGAAAGAAAAACAGGAAGCCTGGGAGCTGATATTCAAAATTACAGAAGCATTGCGAAATACGCACCAGCGTCACGAGCCGAAACGCAAAATGCCCTCCATAACGTTCTCGCAAATGAAGGTGATGGGATGTGTTATTTTGAATGATGGCAATCCGGTTAAGGTGAAAGACATCGCCGAGGAGCTCGGCATCACGCCGGGAGGCGTTTCACAGCTTGTCGATACCCTCGTGAAAGAAGGCTCTCTGGAACGTACCGTAAGTCCGGAGGACCGCCGGGCAGTCAATATCAGTTTATCCAGACACGGCAAGGAAACCAAGCGCAGTATGGACCTTTATTTCAGCGGGCTCTCCGAAAAATTATTGTCGCCGGTTCCGCCGGAAAAACAGGCGATTTTTCTGGAAGTACTTGAAACCATGTTGGAAGCCCTGAATAAGCTGAAAGAGAATGGAGGAAAAGCAAATGAATAAAATACTTATAATTTCCGGGATAATATTACTCGGCATTGCCGCGTATGGGAAAAACGAGTTGGATGATGTCCCTGCAAAACTTCCGGTACCGGTAGTCGGTGTTGCCAGGGTAACGGAAGTCGACGATATGAACAGCCGCCGCTATACCGGGCAGGTCGTGTCTCAGGCGCTGGTGAATATCACTCCCCGGATTTCCGGCGAAATCCTGGAAATGGGATTCAAGGAAGGAGCCGCGGTAAAAACCGGCCAGATACTTTACCGCCTGGACCCGACCCAATATGAAGCGACAGTGAAAAACGTCGAGGCCAAAATCGCCGAATGGAAAGCGAAAATCGAATATGCCAAAAGCAACTACAACCGGCAATTTTCATTGTTCGAGAAAGACGCGGTCAGCCGCGATACCATGGAAAGCAGCAAATCAGAATTGAAAGCCTATGAAGCCGGACTGCTCGCCTCCGAAGCCGACTTGATTACCGCCAGGGACAACCTGAAAAACACGACGATCACCGCTCCAATCGCAGGAGTGGCCGGAGTAACAGCCTATACCGTCGGCAATTATATTACGCCGAATTCAGGAGTCCTGCTTACAATTATCCAGGTTCAGCCGATACGAGTCCGGTTCTCCATCAGCACGGCCGATTATCAGACGATGTTCGACTCTCCCATGGATATGCAAGCAAACGGCTTGGTGACGGTAAAACTTTCCAGCGGCATTACGTATCCGGTGGAGGGCAAGATCGAATTTCTGAACAACCAGGCCAACAGCAAAACGGACGCGATTCAGGTTTTCGCCACATTTCCCAATTCCGATTTCAAATTGATCGTCGGCAGCACGGTAAGTGTGACGTTGTCGCGAAAATCCGGCAAGCGCACAGCAGCCGTCAGACCCTCCGCTTTGCTGCACGATTCCAACGGCGTATATGTCTATGTGCTGAAAACCGATAACACCGTTGAAAAGAGAATCGTGACGGAAGGCAATGCCACAGCATCATTGCAAATGATTGAAAGCGGCTTGAAACCCGGTGAAACCGTGATCGTCAAAGGAACCAATAAGGTTACGCCGGGCAGCAAGGCAGAACCGATATTCGAGGAATAATCAGATATGTTTTCCAAAATATTCATTGAACGTCCCCGCCTGGCGGTAGTCATCAGCCTGATAATGGTGCTTACCGGCATCATCAGTATTGCCAACCTGCCGGTGGCGGAATATCCGGAGATTGCTCCGCCGACACTCCATGTATCGGCCGCTTACGCCGGGGCCAGCGCCGAAGTGGTGGAGCAAACGGTCGCCATGCCGATCGAGGACGAAATCAACGGGGTGGAAGACCTGTTGTATTTCTCCTCCTCCTCGGACAACTCCGGAAACTATTCCTGTTCCGTTACCTTCAGAAGCGGGACCGATACCGATATTGCGATGGTGAATCTGCAGAACGCGGTCAAGCGGGCGGAACCGACCCTGCCGTCCGAAGTGACGAAAACAGGAATTTCAGTTTCAAAGCGCGGGGGTGACATCCTTGCCATGTTCGCCTTTATGACCGACGGCAAAAACATGAACCTGATGGAATTGAATAATTACGTCGAAACCAATATCAAGGATGCGGTGGCGCGTATTGAAGGCGTTTCGTCCGCGACAATCATGTCTTCCCAGGAGTATTCCATGAGAATCTGGCTTGATCCGCTCCGGATGTCCGGCCTGGGAATCAGTACATCCGACATCTCCGCGGCAGTCGAAGCACAGAACATTCAGGCCGCCGCCGGTTCAATCGGGACTGAAAACAGCAATGAATACATCAATTACAAATTGAATGTCAAAGGGCGCCTGGTCACAGTCGAGGACTTCGAAAATATCGTTCTGCGCCATGCCTCGGACGGCAGTATCGTCCGTTTGCGAGATGTGGCCAAGGTGGAGATCGGTTCCAGTTCGTACTCCGGCAGTACTATTTTCAACGGGAAACCGGCCGTCGGACTCGGCGTATACCGTTCGCCGGACGCCAATGCGCTCTCCACCGTCAACGCGGTCAAGGCAGAACTCAACAGTTGGGCGAAACGTTTTCCGAAAGGCGTGAGTTACGCCGTGGCCTATGATCCCACCCTCTTCATCACGGTATCCTTAAAAGAAATCGTCCAAACCCTGGTCATTGCGCTGCTGCTGGTAGTTTTGATCACTTGGATTTTCCTGCAGGACTGGCGCGCGACTTTTATTCCCTCCATCGCCATCCCGGTGGCTTTGCTCGGCACGTTTCCGTTTATGCTTGCACTGGGATACAGCATCAATATTCTGACCATGTTCGGGTTGATCCTGGTAATCGGTTCCCTGTGCGACGACGCCATCGTGGTGGTGGAAAACTGTCAGGCAATTATGGAGCGGGAACAGATTTCGCCGAAAGAAGCCGCATTGAAATGCATGGGCCAGATTACCGGGGCGATTATTGCCACCACGCTGGTTACGGTCGCCTGTTATGTGCCGTTGGCGTTTTACGGCGGCATGGTGGGGGCGATTTATATGCAGTTCGCCGTGACGATGTGCATCGCGCTATGCCTCTCCACAGTCGTGGCCATGACGCTGAGTCCGGCACTATGTGCGATACTTCTGCGCAAACCGAACGGGCGAAAACCGATAATTTTCAAGCCGTTCAATACGATTATGGATGGAAGCCGCAAGGCCTATATCGGGACCGTCCGCTTCCTGGCACGCCGCGCCATCCTGACACTGGTTCTTTTCGGCGGCGCCATGGCCGGCGCATACTTTCTGTTCCACCGGCTGGACAGTTCATTCCTCCCAAGCGAGGACAAAGGTACGATCATGTGCAATATTGAGTTGCCCACGGGGGCTTCGCAGAGCAGGACAAACGCAGTACTCGACGAGTTCGCCCGCGACATCGACGGAATTAAAGGGATCAAGTCAGTCATGATGATCTCCGGGATGAGCATGCTGTCCGGTTCCGGCGAAAATACCGCTATGTGCATCCTGTCGCTGACGCAATGGGACCAGCGGAAATCTCCTGAAACGCAGTTGAATGCAATCATTACTCAAATCCAGTCACGGACCCGCAGGATTACCGATGCCAACATCATATGCTTCACCCCGCCGGCGATTATGGGGCTCGGAGTCACCGGAGGCGCAACGTTTTACCTTTGCGGAATTGGAGGAGTCGACGCTGATTCATTGTCCGAAACGGCAAAAAAGTTCACAGCCGAACTTTCCGCAAAACCCGAAACCCTGTACGCAATGACCCCGTACAATGCCGATACCCCGCAATTATATCTGGATATCGACCGGGAAAAAGCGGAAATGCTGGGCGTCGAAGTCAATACGATTTTTTCCACGCTCCAGAGCAAGCTCGCCTCCCTTTATATCAACGATTTTACAATGGCGGGACGAAATTTCAAAGTAAAAATGCAGTCGCCCTCGGATTATCGGAGCACTCTGAATGACATTCATGAAATTCAGGTCAGGAACGACGAAGGCGAAATGGTACCGTTAAATTCCCTCGCCTCCCTGCGTTTTATAACAGGACCACGGCAGATTACCCGCTTTAATAAGATGAAGGGGGCGGAAATGAATGTCCAGGCGGCTCCGGGCGTCAGCTCCGAAAAACTTTACGGTGCGATTGAGCAAACTCAAATCCCCAATAATTACCTGATCGGCTGGACCGGGCTGAGTTATCAGGAAAGACAAAATGAGGGGCAGATTGTTTACCTGATGGCAATGGCGCTCCTGTTCGCTTATCTGTTCCTGGTCGCCCAGTACGAAAGTTGGAGCATCCCGGCTTCGGCCATGCTGACGGTGGGAATCGCGGTACTGGGCGCATTGCTGGGACTGACCTTCACCGGGAACACCTTGAGCATATATGCACAGCTCGGCATGGTGATGCTGATCGGGCTGGCGGCAAAAAACGCCATCCTCATGATTGAATTCTCCAAACAGGAACGGGAAGGCGGAAAAAGTATTTTCGAAGCCGCGGTAAACGGCGCCAATATGCGCTATCGCGCCGTATTGATGACCGCCTACAGCTTTCTTTTCGGGGTGTTTCCGCTCGTTATCGCAAGCGGGGCCGGTTCCGGCAGCCGCCAGGCGATCGGGATCACGACATTCTCCGGAATGTTGCTGGCAACGCTGGTCGGAATCATCTTTACTCCTGCCCTTTACGCCGTATTCCAGCGCTTTCGCGAATGGGCCAAAGCCAAACTGTTCAAGCTCATTCACAGCGACAGCCCCAAACTCCACGGTTAAGCCGGCAGCGGCGAAACAAATAGTCTCCACGAAAACCTCTGCCGGTACCGGCATCGGACGAAAAATTCCGGGTTTTTTGTGGAGATTTTGATTTTTTTACGTTTTTTTATCGTTTAATAGTGGAAATAATTTGATTTGACAATATATTATTCTTAGTTAATAGAATAATTCCACTAAATAGCAAAAAATCATCTCAATCAAACCTTAACTCAAGGAGAGACAACAAATGGCTACGAAAAAAGCAGCTGTAAAGAAGTCGGAAATCGCCGTCAACGGCGGCAGCCCCGTCTGGACCAAAGGATTCCCGATGTGGCCCTCTTTCGAAGAATCCACCATCCAGAAGGCCATGGAGCCGCTGCGCAAAGGACAGGTCAACTACTGGACCGGTCCCATCGGGCAGGAATTTGAAAAGAAATGGGCCAAGTGGCTCGGCGCCCGCAACGCCATCAGCGTCACCAACGGCACCGCCGCCCTCCATGTCGCCCTCGCCTCCATGAACATCGGCCCCGGCGACGAAGTCATCTGCCCCTCCTACTCCTTCATCGCTTCTTCTTTCAGCATCGTCCAGGCCGGAGCCCTCCCGGTTTTCGCCGACGTCGGCCACGACCACCTGCTGGATCCGAAAGATATTGAAAGCAAAATCACCGAACACACCAAAGCGATCATCGTCGTCCACCTTTACGGTATCGTCGCCGATATGGACCCGATCCTCGAAATCGCCAAGAAATACAACCTGAAAGTCGTGGAAGACTGCGCCCAATGTTTCGGCGGTGTCTACAAAGGCAAGATTTGTGGAACAATTGGACACGCTGGCTGCTTCAGCTTCTGCCAGAGCAAACACTTCACCACCGGCGGCGAAGGCGGTATGGTGGTCACCAACGACGACGACCTGGCCTGGGAATGCCGTTCTTTCCGCGACCACGGTTATGACGTCAAAGAACGCCTGAACCTGCTCGAAATGGAAGGCAAGCTGATGTATATCCACAAGCGTGTCGGCTTCAACTTCCGCATGACCGAAATGCAGTCCCAGATCGGTATCTGCGAACTCGAACGCTTCGACAGCTGGAACCTGAAAAACCGTATCCGCAACGGCAAAATGCTGCTGAAAGCCATCGGCAACCATCCGTTGGTCCTCCATCCCCCGGTTGACACCAAGGAACGCCAGAACTCCTACTGGTGGGCTCCGTTCGTGCTCGATACCGACAAGCTGACCTGCGATATCAAGACCTTCATCAAGGCCATCGCCGCGGAAGGCGTGCCGGTTTACAGCGTTCTCTGGCCGGAAATGTACAAGGAAAAAGCCTATGTCGAACGCAACGGTTTCGGCGTGGCCAAATACCCGTTCTTCGACCCGAAGGCCCGCAACATCGACTACACCCAGTTCAATTGCGCCACCGCGCACTGGATGACCGACCGCACCATGTGTTTCTTCACCCACCCGGTTTACACCGAAGAACACATGCAGGCCTGTATCGACGCCTTCAACAAGGTCGCCGACTATTACATGAAGAAAAAGTAAGCCGTTTCCCCCTCCTTTGGCGGCCGGATTCTGTCCGGCCGCCTTTACCGCGTAAAAAAGGAACGTTTCTATGAAGAAAGTCAGATATGCCATTATCGGGTTCGGCGGCATCGCCGAAAACCGCATCGCCAAGGAAGGCTTCGGCTGCGATACCGCGCGCGTGAGCGAAGTCGCCAACGCAAAACTGGTCGGCGCCACCGATGTCAATCCCGCCCGGGAACAGGCCGCCAAGGCCCTCGGCCTCAAGTGGTACAAAAACCTCGACGCCATCCTCGCCGACAACACCATCGACGCCGTTTTCGTGGCCACCAAC
Source organism: uncultured Lentisphaeria bacterium (assembly GCA_937888615.1). GTDB lineage: Bacteria > Verrucomicrobiota > Lentisphaeria > Victivallales > Victivallaceae > UBA5239. The sequence continues at coordinate 16,273 of CALABZ010000238.1, forward strand.
AATCTCACCCACGCCGAAATCGCCGAAGCCGCGCTGAACGCCGGCAAACATGTGATCGTGGAAAAACCCCTCGCCGCCACCAGCAAAGACGCCGCCAGACTGATCAAACTGGCCAAAGCCAAAAAGCTCAGTCTCAGCGTTGACCATATGATGGTGAAAAACGTGCTGAACAAGAAAGCGCACCGCCTGATCAAAAGCGGCAAGCTCGGCACCGTCAACGACGCCTGTTTCCACATGGAATTCGCCTACGGTTACGACCCGGCGGAAGCCAAGACCTGGCGCTGCAACAATATGGCCGAAATGGGCGGTCCCATCGGCGACGTCGCCAGCCATTGTTTCTACGTGGCCGAATACATGTTCGACAGCGAAGTCGTGGCGGTCAACGCCGTTTATTACCCGAAATTGATGAACTTCGCGGCTGAAGACGGCGCCTATGTCCGCTTCACCCTGGGCAACGGCATGGTCTGCTCCGCCAAAGTCGCGTTCTGCGAAATGCGCGGCGGCCTCGGCGGCACCCTGACCAATCTCGGTTATGAAATCTATGGCGACAAGGCCGTCCTGCGCGGCTTCGGCACCATGTTCCAGCTCTCCGGTTACCCGGATGAACCGATCAAACAGCGTCTTGAGCTTGACACGTTCGACAAACAGCAGAAGTTCACAATCACCAAGCCGGAAAACATCTATCAGGGCATCGTCAGCGAACACGCCGATTCGGTCCTGAAAAACCGTCCGTTAAATTCGTTTGACGGCTACCGCAACGTACTCCTGTGCGAAGCGGCCCACAAATCAGCGAAAAAAGGCGGCAGTACCGTTGAGGTGAACTGATGTTGAAAGTCGGCCTGAGCAAAGAAATCATCACCCCGCCCCGCGGCATTCCGCTGGTGGGGTATTTCAATCCACGCCCGAATACCGGCATATACGACGACTTGTTCGTCCGGGTGATTCTGTTTGAAAAGGACGGCGTCACCACCGGTATGGCGGTGTACGACCTCTGTTTCCTGAGCGCTGAGCTCATAGCGGAAATCAAGGCCGCGCTGAAAAAATCCGGCATATCCTTTGTCGATAACCTGATGTTTTCGGCGATCCACACCCACACCGGGCCGTATATCGCCAAGTTCTTCGGTTATGAAGCGGACCGCGACTACCTGGACGCGCTCACGGCAAAAACCGTCATGGCGGTGAAAGACGCATGCAAATCGTTGTCCGAAGCCGAGCTCCGCCTCGGTTCCACCGACGACAATCCATACGCCTACAATCGCCGTTACTGGATGAAAAACGGCAAAGTCCTGACCAATCCCGGCAAGTTGAACCCGAATATCGAGCGGCCGGAAGGCCCGGTCAACCCCGAAATCGGGATCATGACGGTACATCAGGACAACCGGATTTCCGCGATCGTGGTCCATCTGTCCAACCACACCGACACCATCGGCGGCAACTTCGTTTCAGCCGACTGGCCGGGACGCATGGAACGCAAAATCCAGATGGAACTCGCCTATGACGTGCCGGTTTACACGCTGGTGGACTGCCAGGGCAATATCAACCATTTTGATATAAGCGACGCCGACGGACAGGCCAGTTATGCGGAAGCGATCCGAATCGGTTACGGCTACGGCGAAATCGTCGCCGCGCAACTGGGCAAACTGGCCCCGTTCAAACCGGAATCGCTGAGTGCCGCACTGCGCACCGTCACCATTCCGTTCCGGGACATCACCGAGGCGGAAGTCAAAGCGGCGCAGGAAGTTCTGGCCAAGCCGTTCGATCCCGGCAAGGGCGGCGACATGACCAGCGAAGGACTCGCCACCGGCGACGGCCCGGTGGCCCGTTTCTTCGCCGAACAGATGATCGCCTACAAGGAAAACTGTTCCGGTAAAAAACGTGACTTCGAAATGATTTCGCTGAAGTTCGGCAAGGAGCTGGCGATCACGTCGCTCCCCGGCGAAGCGTTCATGGAAATCGGCGAAGCCATCCGCAAGGATTCACCCTACCCGAACACCTGGCCGGTGGTGCTGGCGATGGGCGAATGCGGCTATATCCCGTTGGAGGAATGCTTTGACCGCGGCGGCTATGAAGTGCTGCCGGTCGAAGGCGGCGCCCCACGCCAGGACACCGACAAACTCCTGATCCGGGAATCCCTCGCCAACCTGAAGAAGTAAGCAATATTTCCCGCCTTGGAGCCGGGCCCGACGCCATTTACCGTCGGGCCCGGCTTTTTTCATGCCCGGATATCAATCCGGAAAATTTCATCAAATAAACGAAAGATAATGATAATCACCTATTGCAAAACATAAAATAACATGTATATTACTTAATATGACAGCAGAGGTTTGACAACGATATTTTATGGATACCAACATCACATTCGATCCCGATGATTTCCGCCCCAAGTATTACCAGTTGGCGGAAGCCCTGAAGCGGCAGATTACCGAAGGGATATTGCCGGTGAGCACCCAGATCATGCCGGAAGAAGAACTGGCAAAAGCGCTTCAGGTAAGCCGTCCGACCATACGGGGAGCTTATAAGAAATTGGAGACGGAAGGATATTTGTTCCGCATCAAAGGCAAAGGTACTTTTATTGCGCAGCCGATCTTCCGCAAGCGGCAGGTTGTCGCGGTTTGCGAGCCCAATGAAAAATACAACAAGAACCTTGCAGCGGTATTGTCCGGGATCGTCCGCCGCGCCCAGGAGTCCGAGGTATCGGTCCTGGTTTATTCGCAGGACGAGCTCCTGAAAAAAATCGCCGATATGCGCAATAACGCGGAGTACATGTTTGCTGCGATCTTTCTGAATGTCTATGAAATTCGCCCGGATCTGCTTGAGGCGCTTGAGAAATTGAACATTCCGTATATCTTCGAGTTCAACACCCTTCCCCTGGCCAAACGTTATAATTATGTGGACGTCGACAACGAAAGCGCCATGCGCAAAGTCGTGGACCACCTGTTCGGACTGGGACACCGTAATTTCGCCCTGCTGTCGGTCAACCGCTCGATCCCGAACCACTATATCGAACGGGAAGAGGCGACCATCAGCCGGATACGTGAATTATCCGGGGTGATCCATGACGATAATATTTTCCGGATCGACCAGGCGGACATTGCCGGCGGCACGGAAAGAATCTGCGCCCAAATACTGAAAGAAGACGATTTTCCGAGCGCGTTCATCTGCACCAGTGATTATATTGCGGCCCGAACGATCATGTTTCTGGAGAAGAACGATATCGCCATCCCGGAACGGGTGGCGGTGACCGGTTTCGACGACAACGCCGAATTCAATCTATTGATGAATACCAAGATCACCACAATCCGGCTGAACTATTTCGAGGTCGGCATTGCCGCCGCCGGAGCCTTGCTGAAGCTGATGGATTCGTTTCGCAACTCCAAGATCCAGTTAAAACTTGACTTGGACCTGATTGTACGCGGAAGTACGGTCAAAGGTCAAAATTAAAGGATAGATTCGATCATGAGTAATCGGGCAGAACTATTACACCGGAAGCAATGGGGTCTGTTCTTCCACTTTCTGGGGCGGCATGGGCAATCATCACTCCAGTATAACAAGCAGGTCGATGCGTTTGATATCAAGCTTGTTGCGGAACAGATTGCAGAGATTGGGCCCGGCTATTTCTTTTTGACGCTGGGCCAGAATTCCGGGCATTTCTGCGCGCCGAACCAAACCTATGATGAAATCGTAGGACGCAAGCCGTCATTCTGTTCGCAACGGGATTTGCCCGGCGAACTGGCGGCGGAACTGCTGCGTTACGATATTCCGTTGTTCCTTTATCTGCCGTCCCACGCGCCGATGCACGACTTGCAGGCGGCGGAAGCCCTCCGCTGCATCCCGCCCTGGGATTTTCAGTTATGGAGTCCCCTCGAATATGACGATTTAAGAAAAAAAGGGACCGCGGACACCCGGCTCACGGAATTCCAGAAGCATTGGGAAGCGATTATCCGCGAATGGTCCTTGAGGTGGGAAGAAAAGGTCAACGGCTGGTGGTTTGACGGCGGTTATTATTGGAATAAAATGTACCAGTCGCCGGAAACCCCGAATTTCAGCAGTTTTGCGGCCGCCGCAAGGAGCGGCAATCCCAATGCGATATTCACCCTCAATACCACGCCTCCGCCGTTACAGGTGATGTCACGGGAGATGGACTATACCGCCGGGGAAATCCAGCGGAACTCTTGGATGGTTAATTGTATGGGAAGTCAGGTGCCGGGGGATGCGCAGTTTCATGTGCTTACCTTTGCCGGAACATCATGGGGCCCCGCCGGGAAACGAATCATAAAAACCGCCCGGGAAATGGAATCCATCTCCAGAGCGATCCTGTCGCCCGGCGGCTGTATCACCTGGGACGTGCCCTTCTCACTTGAAAACGGAACCATGTTCAAACCGGATTTTGAAATCATGAAACAGCTCGGACGGGCGTTGAAGAACTTTTCGCGTCCTGCCGCCGATGATCCACAACGTCCGCCCGCGATCCGCTTCCGGATCAGTAAAGCCCCCCTCCGCCTGCCGGATAACACGGTAAAGGGCGGGGAGTGTGAATTGACGCTTTCAAGTTACGGAAGCGCCCCGCAGGAGTGTCATTTGGATACGGATATGGGTTCGAGTTCCTTTCCGCTCCAATATGACGGTTGCCGGATGCATTTTCCGCTGGCCGGGTCTCAGGACACGGGAACGGAGCAGGTGTTTTCGCTGACGGCAAACGGCGAGTGGCGTTTCTGGAAATATCATACGAAGAATATCGCGGAAGATGTTGATTTCGCCAGGGAATATCCCTTTTTCTCCGATAGTGGCAAGGATATTGACCTGGGCGGCGTCCGCTTCTCGCCGGAAAACGGCGCCCTCGTCTGCCGGGTCCGGATCGGAGAGGAAACGCCGGTATCCAACGGACTGTTCTGGAAAAGCTCGTCAGTGCACTTCTGCTTCAGTTCGCTCACGGAATATGCGGCTGAAATCGACGCGCTCAACCGTTATGTGCTCCTGCTTGCGGACCGGCAAGTCCTGCACTATCGGGACAATATCCTGACCGTCTGCCGCGATTTAAGTTTTCAGTTCGAAAACGGCTATGCCACATTCAGTTTCCCCGGCGAATACGCGCAGGAAATCGCGGGTGCTGACGGCAAGCTGGCGGTCAGCGCGATGATCGTCGGTCATTTCGACGGAGCAATCAATAATGGATATTTATTCAGCCGCTCCACGCCGTTCCTTTCGGATGGTGCTCATGGAGTGATCAATTTAGAAACGACAGCAATCGATCATGCAAATCATAAAATAAAGGAGCAATCACTATAAAGAAGTTATCAGAAATGATTGTCCGATACCGTAATTTTCAAACAGGGAAATGTACCAAACAATTTTATCAAATCAATAAGGAGGTTTACCAGCGATGAAGAAATCCGAACATCGGGCAGATACTCTGCCGAAAGAAAATCCGAGCCGCTCCAGACTGCATGAGTCTACCGAATCAAGTCCAGACCGGAAACGGCAAGTAACGCGAAAATACAATTTTACACTCATAGAGCTTCTGGTCGTCATAGCGATCATAGCAATACTTGCAGCGATGCTGTTGCCGGCACTCAGCCAGGCGCGCAAGAAAGCGATCGCCACGAATTGCCTGAGCAACTTGAAGCAGACCGGATTTTTGTTTTCCAACTATATCGACGACTACAATAACTGGACGCCGTCGGCCTATATGCCGGGTTCGATGCACTGGAGCAAGTTTTTTTATAGTGAACTGAAATCCGTCAAGAACACGCCGGGAGATTTTTATCGCTGCCCCGATCCCCAGTATGTTTCCAGCAACTGGGATTATTACCAGCAATGCTACGGTTTCCGCTTTATCGGCAATGGCACCTACTGTTATTTCCAAT
>CALABZ010000239.1 GCA_937888615.1 uncultured Lentisphaeria bacterium
GGTGACGCTTGCCGCGCTAGCCCTGGCCCTCTGGGTCACCAGCGGCATGTGGGTGATACGCATTTCCAGCATAACGGGGCCGCGATGGTTGCCGGCTGGTTCGTGGAAAACGCCAAAAAACAGAATTTGCCGATCGCGGAACTCTTTAAATGAAATTACGCCTCTCCATTCTCTCAATCTGCCTGCTCGGCGCCGCTTACGCGCAGGATGACATCGGTCAGTTGGACCGGAACATGGTGGTTCCGGTCGTCAAAGACGACGGCATCGCCTGGTATTCGCCGAAGAGCAAACCGTTTCGCATCGCCGGTTTCGCCTGGTTCGATCAGGACCATGAATACCGGCGGCTGCCGGTAAAGCCGGGCGTTCCGGTGCCGAAATCGGTCAATATCCTGGCGAATTATACCGCGGGCGGGCAGGTCGGCTTCCGCAGCAACACGAAAAAGGTGTTGATCAAGGTCAAGCTGGCGGGAGAACGGAATATGTTTCATATGGCCCCGACGGGGCACAGCGGGTTCGACCTTTATACCGGCGAACCCGGGAGCAAGAAATTTCACCGGGTCTCGTTCCTGAAAATCGAAAATCTCGCCTATCAGACGGAGCTTTACAGTTCGAAACAGGCCGAATGGAACGAGTTTACCCTGAATTTTCCGTTGTACAACGGCATAACGGAGCTTCTGATCGGGCTGGACGAGAAAGCGGAAATCGCTCCGCCCGGTCCCTATGCTTCGAACAAGAAAATCATCGTTTACGGGGGCTCCACGGTACAGGGGGCCTGTGCCTCGCGTCCGGGGACTTACCACCTGAACATCGTCAGCCGCCGCCTGAATATGGAAGTGATCAACCTTGGCTTTTCCGGCAGCGGCAAGCTTGAACCCGAGCTGGCGACGCTTATGACTGAAATCAAGGAGCCCGCCGTCTTTTTCGTCGAAGGCGAGCGCAACTCGCACTACAAAGGCGTCACCGAAAGGCTGGAAAACTTCATCCGCATCCTGAAGGCGAAATACCCCGGCGTGCCGGTGGTCATCCTGACCGCCAACAAACGTTCGCAGGAGGCATTCCGCCCGGATGAACGGGTAGATATTCTGGCGTTTCAGAAACAACTTGCGGAGAAGCTGAAAGGCGAAGGCGTTTACCTCTTTGACAGCAGCGATCTGCTGGGCGATGATTTTTTTGAATGCAGTGTTGACGGCAGTCACCCTACCGATCTCGGTTTTTACCGGATGGCGGCGGGATTGACCCCGTTTATAAGTAAATTACTAAACATAAAGGTGGTACAATGAAAAATCTATTGCTGCTGGCTGCCTGTGCCTGCACAAGCATAAGCATCGCCGCCCCCCTTTCGTCTCGTGTAAAAGTTGACGTTGACGGCAGGAGCGAAAAAATTGCGTTTGCAATCGGAACCGTTTCCAAGGATTTGCGGGGCGTTTATCCGACCTGGATCAAGGACGAAGCGGAAAAAAAGACGTACCTGATTTTTCAGGGCGCGGCGAACCTGCCCACCGATCAGTGGGTCGACCAGGAAATTTCATTTACCCCCGAAAAGAGCGGCAAGGCTTCCCTGACGCTGCGTTCCGCCACCAAGAACGCCGAATCCTGGGCATGGACCGCCTATCGCAATATCGTGGTCAGCGGAGCCGAACCGTCGGGTGACTGGCGTTTGACCCCCGGTCTCTATAAAAAGACCCCGGAGGGGAACATCCTTTACGCCGCCCATGACGCCTCCAGTGCGCTGACCCTGAAGCTGACCGCCGGACAGGAGGTCAAGATTCGTTTCCAGGCGCAGGCCGGTCCGTCTTTGAAGGCTAAGGAAAAGCCGGTCGCCGTCGATCCGCTGGATACGCCTCCCCCCATGTCTGCTTCGGATAATATGCCCAAGGAATATTACCGTTATTACGGGGATACGGTGAAGCTCCTGCCGTTGAAGGACAAAGGGTTGTCCGGCGAACACGTGGCGCGTCACCTCCGCGACCCGGAGCGCAAACCCGCCCGTGAGCTTCCGGAACCGAAATTCATGACCGCTACCGCCGACACCCCCAATAAGCCGATCGAATTCAAAATTCCGGTAGAATTGCTGGAAGAAGCCGGAGTGGCCCGCGACGCGGCGATGCGTTTCGGCTTTCCGTTGCCGAAAGGTTATTTTTATCAGCCCGGACAGCTTCGCGTGCTCAATCCGTCCGGCAAGGAAGTTCCCGCACAGTTCGCCTTTACCGGCACTTGGCCGGACAGTTCCGCCAAGTGGGCGCTGGTCCAGTTCACCGCCCCGCTGAAAGCCAATGAAAAAGCCGTCTATCATGTCGTTTCCGGGAAACCGGCGGCTTCCGCCGCGAAAAGTGAACTCTCATACCGCAAGGACGGCGAAGGTTATCTCGTGACTACCGGCCCGCTGACTGTCAAAGTCGATGACAAACTGTTCAGCGAAGTCGTTTACAAGGGCCGGAAAATCGGCGGGCTTGATCCGCTGGAACTGGTACTGGAGGACGGTTCCGTCGCCAAATGCACCATGAACAAGATCGTCATTGAGGAGCAGGGTCCGGAAGTCCTGCAGTTCCGTCTGGAAGGCAAGCTCGGGACGGTCGCCGATTATGTGGCGCGGCTGCGTTTCCGTCGCGGCTCGGCGGCTGTTTACGGCGAACTCTCCTATATCAATACCTGTCTGAAAAATGAATTTACCGACTTTACCTCGCTGGCGCTGAATTTCCGCACTGCCGAACCGATTTCCGGGTTCAGCGTGGATGGGGATCAGAAGGCCAAACGCTTCTTCCAGTCCGATGAACGCACGTTGAACGGCAAACCCGGCGCCATGTCCGGCGGCGCCGCCGTCAAAACCGGCAAACAGAGCTTCAACGTCACCATTCGCGACGCCGCCAAGCGTTATCCGAAGGCCCTTTCCACCGACGGCAAAAAAGTAAGCCTGGAACTTCTTCCCAGGCAACCCTCTGCTGAATTCGGCAAAGACCTGCCGTATTATCTTCAGTTCCCGTTTGCCGGGGGCAAGTACCGCATGAAATGGGGGATGTCGTTCACCGAAAAATTCTGTTTCGACTTCTCTGGCGACGATGTGGCCGTCACCCTGGCGGAAACCGATCTGCCGATTGTACCGGTCATTGACCGCGGCTGGTATTTCCAGACCAGGGCCATTCCCGGAGCTTCCGCCGACAATGATCACAGCTTCGACGAATACGACCGTAAAATGAGTCAGGCCGTTCAGGACCATCTTGCGTTCAAGACACGCCAGCGTGAATTCGGTTTCCTGAACTATGGCGACTGGTTCGGCGAACGCGGCCGCAACTGGGGAAACAACGAATACGACCTCGCCTACGGCATGTTTGTCCATTTCATCCGCACCGGCGACCGGGCCGCGGCGCGTCTTGCCTCGCTGGCCGCCCAGCATCAGGCCGACGTCGATATCATTCAGGCCTACCCGGATCCCTATTACATCGGAGCCAACGCCCAGCACGGGATCGGTCACACCGGCATCAGCTACCAGCGTGCCGAGAGAGCCACCTGGTCCCATCTTTACGACCGCAGCTATACGGCGGAGAACGGACACACCTGGAGTCGCGGCATGGCCAACGAATGGGCTTTCAACGGCAACGCCCGGGTCATGTCCTCCGCGTTGAAACTCGGCGAACACATCTGCAACTACATGGTCCCGAATTTCAAGGAACTCGGCACGCATGAACGCTCCGCAGGCTGGAGCCTTACCGCCATCATGGGCCTCTACGATATCCTCAACGATCCGGCATACCTGAAAGCGGGCAAGCATATCGCCGACATCGCCATCAGCAAACAGAACTTCGAAAAAGGCGGCGCGTGGCCTCATGTCATGCCACGCGACCATGCTCGCGGGCAGAAAAATACGTTTGGCAACTGCCCGTACCTGATCGGTGTCCTGCTGGAAGGCCTCGGCCGTTACCACGCCGCCACCGGCGATCCGCGCGCGGCGAAGTCGATTATTGCCGGGGCCAACTGGCTGGTCACCGCCTGGAGTCCCCAGGAACAGGCTTGGCCTTACGGCGTTTCGTGGGACGGCAAGCCTTACAATGCCGGAGCCCCCGGCCTGAACCTGCTGATTGCCCCCGCCGTCATCTACGCCGGGAACCTGAGCAATGATACCCGGATGTTTGATATTGCCTCCGAAGTCATGAGCGGTGCTACCTTTAAGGGCATGGATGCCGCGGGCAAGGCGCTGTCCATGGATATGGCTACGGTGCCGGGGCTGATCGACGGATTGTCCCGTTGGAATGCCAGCCACCCCGGCCATCCGTACAAATATGACAACTCCTATCTCGTCAAGGAAGTATTCTCGGGCGCGGGTACGGACTTCAGTCTGCGCGGACCGGACCGCAAGGTCTTTAAGATTCGCCTGAAGAAAGATGTCGTCAAAGTCCCGGTCGTCCGGACCAAGTACGGCGCCCGCCCGGAATCCAAAGACGCCGGCAGTCTCTCATTTGTTGCACCCGACGGTAAAGTCCTGACCAACGAAGCATATCCGACCGCCGAGGCGTTCCGGAAAGTCTATCCGGTCTCCGGCAAAGCGGGCGATATCGTCACGCTGAATATCGATGACGACATGACGGCGGTCTGGAACGTGGAAAACTCGCCCGACTACGACGTGTTCGCCCTGCTGGGACCGGAGTCGAGCATGAAAGCCACCAATGCCAGGGGCTTCTACTTCACCGTTCCGGCGAAGACCTCGGAATTCACGGTTCGGGTACGCGGGATTCACCCCGGCAAATTCAACGTCGAGATTATCGACGACTCCGACAAAACGGTGGAAAAAATTCACGCCGTCAATGCCGGAACCGCCCGTCCCCCGTGGCTGAAGTATGAAAAATCGATGGACCCGGTGCAGACCCGTACCGTCAAGTTCGCTCCGTCCGACAAACCGCGCAACTGGAAGCTGATGCTTTGGGGCGCGGGGGATATGTCGGCGAATTTCAACGGCATTCCGTCGGCGGTCAGTACCGCGCCCGTCATTTATCCGGCGGGGAAATAAAGGAACGCGGTTTTGACAATCGTTTGACAATTCTTTTTCATTGTTTTGACAACTTCCGGGTTTTCGGGGCTATGGTAACATAAACTCGAAAACCCGGAGGTGTTTATGAAACAAACTGCAATCATGCTGATGGCGGCCGGATTGATTTCGGCCGGAATGGTCCCGAACCCCTGCTTCGGCGGAACTAAAGAGGAAAAACCGGCCTCCTCTTCGCCGGTTTACCCAGTGTCGACCGAAACCAAGGGTGCACCTGTCAGTTGCGAAGTCGTCTTCGTCCTCGACACCACCGGTTCGATGGGCGGCTTGATCGAGGGGGCGAAAAAGAAAATCTGGAGTATTGCCAACGATATCGTCCGGGCGGGCAAAAGCGGTTCCGTCAAAATCGGTCTGGTCCCCTACCGTGATCGCGGCGACCAATATATCACCCGGGTATTCGATCTTTCCGATGACCTCGACCAGGTATTTGTGAACCTGCAGAGCTTCAAAGCCGAAGGCGGCGGCGACGGCCCCGAATCGGTCAACCAGGCCTTGAGCGAAGCCGTCACCCGGATTTCCTGGAGCAATTCGCCTCAGGTTATGCGGACGATCTTTCTGGTCGGCGATTTCCCCCCTCACATGGACTATCAGAACGATGTGAAGTACCCGGCAAGCTGCAAGCTGGCCGCCGGTAAAAACATCGTTATCAACACCGTTCAGTGCGGCAATCACCAGCCCACCACGCCGATCTGGAAGGAAATCGCGTCGCTCTGCGACGGTGATTATTCCGCGATTGAACAAAGCGGCGGCATGGTGGTCGTTTCCACTCCCTACGACGGCGAAATCGCCGCCGTCACCCGCAAAAACAACGCCACCATCATTCCTTACGGCAGCGTTGCCCAGCAGGCCGCCGTCAAAAGCAAATCAATGGGTTCGGAAAAGGCGGAAACATCGGTTCTCGCCGCCCGCAATTCATACAATCTCTATATCAGTAAAGAGGCAGCCGCCGCTCCCGCCGTCAGTGGACGCGGCGACCTGGTGAACGACGCAAAAGACGCCGATTTCCTGAAAAAACTTGACCGCAAAGAACTCCCCGCCGAGCTGAAGGATAAAAGCGAAGCCCAAATTCTGGAAACCGTTCAGGCCCGGCAGAAAGAGCGCGCCGAGTACAATCAACAGCTTGCCGAGCTGAATAAAAAACGCGCCGAATATCTGCGCAAAGCGGCGGCGGAGAAACCGGCTCCCGAAGATTCGTTTGACGCGCAAGTGCGGAAGTCGGTCACCCGCCAGCTCGAAAAGGTCCGCAATACGGATTCCGGCAAATAATCCCGCTCAAACCGTAGCTGGGGAAAACGACAAACTTTCGGCAAAGTTTTTCCTTTTCCCCCTGTGTCCGTTTATGATTCGTTCAGCTTTTTCAACACCCGGTCCACGCCGGGGAAATCGCGGAATTCAAAGCCGCGGGACTGGAAAAACGTGGAGCATTCCAGTTGCGCCCGGATCTCTTTTTTGCCGCTTAAACTGCGGTCTACGCCGATGATCAGTTCCGGTTCGGGTTTCTCCTCCATCGCGGCGAGGCGGGCGGTCAACTGTCCCGCATGCCAACGGTGAAAAAGCTCCAGGTGCCGTACCCGTCCGTCCGGGTGGCGGAAACTCAGGTCCGGGAATACCAGTTCCTGTTTGCCGAGGTTGAAAAACGGAGAATCGCCGATGATTTCCCATTCCGGCGATTTCTCGCGGAACAACCGGTGAAACATGGTGATTTCCTCCGGCACGTAGGCGCTGAAGTTCCGGTAATGGCCGACCAGCCCGCTTTCCTGAGTCAGCCGCAGCCGGGAATGGCGGTTGTCGATCGTCACGTCGGCGACCAGCGTCCATTGTTCGATGTCGCAGACCGCCGGGAAAAAACTGGCGAGCTGGACCGCGTATTTGCGGGTGTTTTCAAACAAGCTCACCGGGCCGCTGATTTTCAGCGCCAGCCGGAAAAACGTACCGTCTTTCTTCTCTTTGCCCGCGACGGGGAGTTGGGTGATTTCGGCCAGCAGGCGGAAGAATTTCAGGTATTTGAAAAGCCGCCGGACCGCGGCCGGATTGTGCTCCTCAATCCGCAAATTCAGTTCACTGCAATACAACAACAGCGACTGTACCTGTGCGCAATTATAGCGCTCCAGCAGTTCCCGCGCGAACACCGGGCGTACCCGGCACAGTTTTTCATTCTGCGGCAGGTCGCGGTAAATTTCGCCGTCGAACCCCGCTAATACTTCGGTACGGTATTCGGGCAAGTCGTTGGCCTGTGAAGTCAGCAATCGGGCCCCGGTACGGAATATGCGGCGGCGAAGCTCCGCGTAGTCGAGGTCCAGCGGTGCGGTGAATTCGCAGCGGTCGACGATTAATTTATGGAGTCCGGCGGCGACTTTCGGGTCGCGGGCGCCTTTTACCAGTGGTTCGGCCATTTCTTCGAGTTCGCCGCGGGTCGGGGCGTCGGCGGGGTTTTCCGGCATCCGGTAAAGTTCCAGGAGTTCACCGGCCAATTCCATATAACCGGGGTTGGCGGTATCGATGAAAACCGGTTTTATGCTGTCACCGGTGCGGCGGAATTTCATCAGGGGTTTCGGGAGCATGGTCAGAACTTCCTCCATGAATGCCGGTAGGCGCGGTGTTCGCGGCGGCGGCGGCTCACGCTCATTTCACTGGTGCCAAGGCTGACCAGTTCGTAAAGGACCGCTTTTTTGCCATCGGCGGCGCGCAGGATGCGTCCGAGCCGCTGGACATGTTCGCGGATGCTGGCGCTGCCGGAAAGAACGATGCCGACCCCGGCTTCCGGCACGTCCACCCCTTCGTTCAAAACCTTGCTGGTCACCAGCACCGGGTAATCGCCGGAGCGGAAGAGGTCCAGCATTTCCTTGCGTTCGGCCACTTTGGTGCGGTGGGTGATGACCGGGAGCAGGAACTCTTCGCCGAGGCGGTAGGCGGTTTCGTTGTCGGCGGTGAAAATGATGATGCGTTCGCCGCGGTGCTCGGCGATCAATTCCCAGGTTTTGCGGAATTTACCGCGTCCGGCGCGGGCGATCCGCCGCTGGGTCAGATAGGCCTGAAAGGCGTTGCGTCCGGTCTCGGAACGGGCGCAGAGGCCGATGAATTTGTTCCAGTCGCTTTTCTGTTCGAACATGATGCCGTGGCTTTTCAGAAATTCCTTGTAAATGGTGTTGGCGAGCAGGTATTGGCTCTGCTCGTCCTCGTCCAGCGGCAGTTCCAGTCGAACGGTGCGGTAGGGGGCCAGCACGTCGCCTTCGAGCTCGTCAATATCGATTCGGTAGGCAAGTGGTCCGACCAGTTCGTGCAGGACTTCTTCGCCATCGTCTTCACGTTCGGGAGTGGCGGTCAAGCCCAGCCGCCACGGGGCCAGCGCCATTTGCGCGGCGGTGCGGTTCATAGGGCCGGGCAGATGGTGGCACTCGTCGAAAATGATGAAGCCGAAGCGGTTGCCGATGAACTCCATATTGAGCACGGCGGAATCGTAGGTTGTTACCGTCAGCGGCAGGATTTCGCGGGAACCGCCGCCGAGGAGCCCGGTCTTACAGCCGAAAAGGCGTTCCAGGACACTGCTCCACTGTTGCATCAGGTCGATGGTGGGGACCACGACCAGCGTCGGGCGTTTGATCCGGGCGATCGCCATTGCCGCCATGTAGGTTTTGCCGGAACCGGTGGGCATGACGACCAGGCCGCGCCCGCCGCCGTCGATCCAATTGCGCATGGCGGCGGCCTGATGCGGACGCGGCATGAATTCGGACTGCATTTCCAGTGCGAGGGGCGAAAACGCCTTCGCTTCATCCTCATATGGGACGCCGTTTTCGATCAGCGTCCGGATGAACGGGGCGTAACGGTAGCCGGGTACGCGGTAAAGCTTGACCCGTTCGTCGTATTTCAGGAATTTGATAATCGGCAACACCCGGTCGGGGGACGCCTGTACAAGCAGTGTTCCGCGGTCGAATCGGATATTTACCGGGGGTTCCTGGCTCATAAGCCGCGCGGCGGGCGGAATGCGCCGAAAACGAATGCTATGACCATGATGGCGGCGACCACGCCCACGGAACTGAGGATCAGATTTTTCGCATTGCTTTGCATGGTCACCATGTAAGCGATCGGGATCACAAAAACAGCGGAAAAGACACCAAGAAACCCGAACCGGAAACCCCGTTTCCAGTCCGGATACTTGTATTGCCTGAATTTCTCCGCTTCTTCAAGTTTCATGCGGAGTTCGGCGGGCAGTTTTTCTTCTTCTTCCGCCATGAGCGAGAACCTTATGCTTTCTCGTCCCAGTTCCTGCGGGTCTGGATCGAACCGATGTTGCGGGAGATCGCCACCCGGCCGGAACGGGCTGTTTCAAGGATTGTAAAGCCGTCGAGCAAGCCGATGAAAGTGTCGATTTTATCGGGTTTGCCGTGAATTTCGACACCCATTTCCTCGGCGTTGACCATAACGATTTTCGCCTTGAAAATTTCGGTCAGCTGAATGACTTTCGAGCGGTCTTCGAAGGTTTCGGCCTTGACTTTGAGCAGGGCCATTTCGCTTTCGATGAAGTCGCTGCCGGTCAGGTCGTTCACGGCGATTACGTCGACAAGTTTGCTCAACTGTTTACCGATCTGTTCGAGCACCGCATCGTCGCCGGAGGTGACGATGGTCATCTGGGAGACCTGCGGGTCGTGGGTATGGTTTACCGTCAGCGAGCAGATGTTGTAGCCGCGCCCGCTGAACAGTCCGGCCACGCGGGCCAGCACGCCGAATTTATTTTCCACCAGAACCGATATTGTATGTTTGTGCATGTTTTGCATCCTGTGTTTCATCCCCGTATTAAATTTGAAGCCGGCTTTCGGGGCCGGCTTCAAATGTTATGGATTCATCGGATCAACGATCGTAATCGAAGTCCTCCGGCATATCATCGAAGTTCAGCTCGTCAAAACCTTCATCCAAAAATTCATCATCACTGAATTCGTCGTCGAGCAGATCGGTTTCTTCCTCCAGATCGAACTCATCATCGAATTCGTCCTCTTCGTCGTCGAAAATCTTTGAAACCGTAACCACCGACCCGCATTCCGGGCAACAACCATCTTCAGCCTCGATAGAACTTTCACTGATTTCGATATTGCAGTAAGGACAAATGGTCGCCATAAACAGATCCTCCTTGATAATTTCGGGTTTCCACTTTTGCCAGTATTATATTGACTAAACGCAAAATGTCAACAAGAAAAAAGAAAATATCCCTAAAATTTTCATTTTCAAAGAAAATCCGCCTCTCGTCCCGCATGTCCCTTATTTAAAAAAAATCGAGAAAAATACCGAATTCGCTTGACATATTAAAAAATCATGATATTTTGATATGTAGTTCAGAACACAAGATACAAGGAGTAACATCATGGAAAATTGCACCGTTTGTCCCTTTGCCAAGTATTGGTACATCGTTATCGCGATCCTGGTGGTCGTGTGGGCCGTCTATAAATTCACCCAGGACCGTAACGCGCCGCCGCCGAAGGAAATCGCCGGTGTTGAAAGTCTGACCGAAGGCGGGTTCGCCGCCGCCGTTGCGAGTGGCGTGACCCTGGTCGATTTCTGGGCCCCGTGGTGTGGCGTCTGCAAAATGCAGCTCCCGATCGTCGAAGAAACCCTGCCCGAACTGCCCGCCGGTGTGAAAATCGCCAAGGTCAATGCCGATGAACAACCTGCGCTGGCCCAGAGGTTTGATGTACAGAGCCTTCCCACCTGGATCGTTTTCAAGGATGGAAAAGTAGTGAATCGTATCATCGGTCTCCAGACCCGGGAAATGCTGTTGAAACTGGCCGAAACCAAATAAGCAAGCGAAAGGAATAAAAAGCCATGAAGGTTATCATTGTCGGAGGAGTGGCCGCCGGAGCAAGCGCGGCCGCACGGCTGCGGCGGTTGGACGAAACAGCCGAAATCATTCTGGTGGAGCGTGAATCGTATATTTCCTATGCGAACTGCGGGTTGCCGTACCATCTGGGCGGCGTCATACCGGAGCGCAAGTCGCTGATGGTCATGACCCCGGAGAAATTCAACGCCTGGTTCAACGTGGATGTCCGCATCGAAAGCGAAGTCGTCGCCATCGATCCCGATGCCCACACCATAACTGTGTCCGCAAAGGACGGGCGTTATACCGAAAGTTACGACCGCCTGCTGCTGGCGACCGGTTCCAGTCCCGTCATGATGGACTTGCCCGGTATGGACCCTGAACGGGTTTTCCGCTTCTGGACCATCCCGGACATGGACAAGGTTATCGCCAAAGCCGGTTGCGGTGCGAAAAAGGCGTTGGTGGTCGGCGCCGGTTTCATCGGTCTGGAAGTGGCGGAAAATCTCCGTCATCGCGGGCTGGGGGTGACGATCGTCGAACTTGCGCCTCAAGTACTCCCGACCGTGGACATCGAAATGAGCTCGTATCTGGCGCAGGAATTGCTGAATGCCGGGATCGGGCTTGAGCTCGGTCATAAGGTGACGGCGTTTGAAAATACCGATTCTTTCCGGGCGGTGCTGGACGACGGACGCAAGCTTGACGCCGATTTCGTCGTCATGAGCGTCGGCGTGAAGCCGAACAGCGAACTCGCGAAAGCCGCCGGGCTTGAACTCGGTCCGCGTGGCCATATCGTCGTTGACGAAAAGCTTCACACTTCCAAACCCGACATTTTCGCCGCCGGAGACGCTATCCAGGTGCTTGACCCCGTTTCCGGTCGTCCGACCGCGATTCCGCTGGCCGGACCCGCCAATAAACAGGGGCGGATCGCCGCCGACAACATCGCCGGGCTCAATTCCGAGTATCGCGGCACCCTCGGCGCGTCGGTCATCAAGGTGGGTACGCTTACCGCCGCCGGCGTCGGGTTGACCGAACGCCAGCTCAAGCAGTTCGAGCTTCCCTACCGCAAAATCTATACGCACCCGGGCAGCAATGCCTCGTATTACCCCGGCGGAGCCATGCTTCATCTGAAATTGTTGTTCGCCCCGGACGGTAAAATCCTCGGCGCGCAGGCGGTCGGGGCCAAAGGCGCGGACAAGCGTATTGATGTGATCGCCACCGCCATGAAATGCGGCAAAACCGCGCCCGAACTGGCCGGGCTTGAACTCGCCTACGCTCCGCCGTACAATTCGGCGAAAGACCCGGTGAACTTCCTCGGCATGATCGCCGGGAACATGATGCAGAATCTTTGCGAATCGGTTTATTGCGAAGCCGTTCCGGAGGGTGCGTTCCTGCTCGATATCCGTGAGCCGGAAGAAGCCGAGCTGGGAACTCTGCCCGGTGCCGTCAACATTCCGCTGGGGCAGTTGCGCCGTCGTTTGAACGAGTTGGACAAGGGACGCAAGATCGTCGCGTTCTGCAAGGTCGGTCTGCGCGGTTATGTCGCAGCGCGGCTGTTGAAACAGCATGGTTTCGACTGTGCCAACCTTTCCGGCGGACTTCTGACCTGGGATGCCGTGAATTTCAAGGTTCGGGACGCCAAACCGGCCGGCGCCATTCCGACGAAGAAAATCGAAACCCCGGCGAATTGCCGTACCATCGACGTCCGTACCCTCTGCTGTCCCGGCCCGGTGGTACGCCTGAAAAAAGAAATCGACGCCATAGCCCCCGGAGAAGAACTCAAACTGTTGGCCGCGACTTCGTTCGCGCCGGACCTCGCCAACTGGATTCAATCAAGCTGCAACGAACTTGTAGGTATGGAAATGAAAGAAGAACACCTGGAAGCCGTGATCCGTAAAAAAACGGCGGAAACCTCCTGCTGTGCGTCCGGCGAAGCCGCCGCGCTCCCGGCCAAAAACAATGACGCGGCGATGATCCTTTTCAGCAACGATCTGGACAAAGCGCTGGCGGCGTTGATTATCGCCTGCGGCATGGCCGCCGCCGGCAGCAAAGTATCGATCTTCTTCACCTTCTGGGGATTGAGCGTACTGCGCAAGAATCCGGCCCCGGCGGTAAAGAAATCGCTGATCAGCCGCATGTTCGGCATGATGCTCCCGACCGGCGCGAAAAAGCTGGCCCTGTCGAAAATGAATATGGCCGGCATGGGTACCGCCATGATGAAGCAGGTGATGGCCCGCGAAAAAGTGCCGACGCTGGAGGAATTGTTGCAACAGGCCCGCGAGCTCGGAGTACAGTTCATCGCCTGCGAAATGGCGATGAATGTGATGGGTCTTCAGCGTGAGGAGCTGATCGAGGTCGATTCGGTGGCGGGCGTCGCCAGTTTCGCTGAAATGGCCCGCAAGGCCGGAACCTCCCTGTTCATCTAAAGATTATCCACCCCCAGCCCCGGTAGCTTTAAGCAGGCATGAAAGAAATTGATGACAAAATGACGGAAACATATTGAAATATGATGACAATCGCTTTAAATTCATGGAAACATATATGGAGTGCGGCTCAACCCGGCAGGATTACTGAGCCTCCACTGTGTTTTTTCCAAAGCGAACCTTATAAATAATTTCGCTTTTTTTAACAAAATCAGCGGAACAGAAAGGAATACAGCCATGATTATGCGAATTGTCCGCTTCTTTCTCGACGGACCGTTTTCGGCCATGCTGATCGTCACGTCGGTTTTGCTGGGCGCGGCGGCGTTGTGGATGACGCCCCGCGAGGAAGACCCGCAGATCATCGTGCCGATGGCCGACGTCGAAGTCGCCTTTCCGGGGCATTCTCCCCGCGAAGTCGAGGAGCTGGTCACCCGTCCACTGGAACGGTTGTTGTGGCAGCTCGACGGCGTCGAGCATGTTTATTCGTCCAGTATGCGCGATGGTGCCATGGTCACCGTCCGCTTTCACGTCGGCACCGACCGCGACCGCGCCATGGTCCGGCTGCGCGACAAAATCAATGAAAACCTGAACATCGTACCTGACGGCGTGACCGGGTGGCGCATTATCCCGGTCAGCATCAACGATGTGCCGATTGTGACGCTGACCCTGTCCGGCGGCGACTACACGCCGCGTCAGCTCCGCCGTTTCGCCGAGGAACTGACGGCGCGCCTCGACTCGATCGCGGATATTTCCCGCGCCGAGATCATCGGCGGCTATCCGCGCACCGTCCGGGTGGAGCCGATCGTCGAAAACCTGGCCGCGCGTAAACTGTCGTTCGCCGACCTTTATAACGCGATCCGCCGTGCCAATACCGCCGGCAACGTCGGCAAATCCATCATCAATGGCCGCGAAGCGGTACTGGTGACCGATCCCGCGCTGGAAAGTCCGGAAGCGGTCGGCAATATCGTCATTTCCGCCGAAAAGAACCGCATCGTCCGGGTGAACGACGTGGCCACGGTCAGCGACGCCCCGGACGCTCCCGCGTATTATGTCAGCCACAACGGCCGCCCCGCGGTCACGGTGGCGTTCAGTAAAAAAGCCGGAGTGAACGCCGTGACGCTCGCCCGCGAAATCATCCGCGAAGCCGGCAACGCTAAAGCCTCCGTCATTCCCGACGATGTGGAGTTGACCGTTACCCGCGACCAGGGGCGTTCCGCCAACTTGCGGGTGAACGACCTCGTTACCGGCATGTTTTTCGCCGTTCTCACGGTGGCGATCCTGATCGCCCTGACGATGGGCTGGCGCGAGAGCCTGGTGGTCGGCGTATCGGTGCCGGTGAGTTTCGCGCTGGCGCTGTTCACGAACTATATTTTTGGCTATACACTGAACCGGGTGACGCTGTTCGCGCTGATCCTGAGCCTGGGGCTGGTGGTGGATGACCCTATCACCAATGTCGACAACATTCAGCGTCATATCCGGCTCGGACGCAAAAAGCCGTTCGAAGCCACCCTCGACGCGGTCAAGGAAGTATTGCCGCCGGTCATTCTCTCCACGATTGCCGTCATTGTCTCCTTTACCCCGATGTTCTTCATTACCGGCATGATGGGTCCCTATATGGCTCCGATGGCGATCAATGTGCCGCTGACGGTGAGTTTCTCCACGCTTTGCGCGCTGACCTTCGTTCCGTATATGGCCTACCGGTTGCTCCGCAAGCGCGCCGGCGAGTTGAATACGAATGACAATGGTGCGCCGGAGTGGATCCGCAGATTCTACGCCGCGATCATTACGCCGTTTCTGCGCCGCCGCAACGCGGTTATCCTGCTGGTTTCGGTCGTGGTCATGGTCATCGCGTCAGCACTGCTGATGCTGTTGAAAGTCCCCTTGAAAATGCTCCCCTACGACAACCGCGACGAACTTCAATTCATCGTCAAAATGCCGCCCGGAAGCACTGTCCAAAACACCTCGAAACTGGTGGCCGAACTCGAACAATTCCTTTCCCGGCAGAATGAGGTGATCAATTACCAGAGCTATGTAGGCATCGCCTCGCCGATCGACTTCAACGGGCTGGTCCGCCATTACCGATTGCGCGACCAGGGCAATCAGGCGGACATTCGGATGAACCTGCTGCCAAAGGCCAAACGCAAAATGCCGTCGCACGAAATCGCCCTGCGATTCCGGAGTGACGTGGAAAAAATCGCCGCCGCGTACAACGCCTCCGTCAAGATCGTGGAAGTCCCGCCGGGTCCGCCGGTGCTGGCCACCATGACCGCCGAGGTTTACGGCTCCCCGGATACGAGCTATGATGAATTGCTGGCCGGAGCAGAGGCTCTGAAAGACCGTTTGCGCAAAACCGACGCCAAACACTTCGCCGAGCTCGACAACCTCCAGGAATCGACCCCCGAACGCTGGACGTTTCGTATCAATCCCGAAAAAGCCGCCGCCAACGGCATCACCTCCAGCGAAATCACCGGTTGTCTTTCCACCGCGCTGTCCGGCACCACCGCTGGAATCCTGCGCCTCGACGGCGAGCGCTACCCGCTTAAGATCCAGTTGCGACTACCGTACCGCGACCGCAACGATATTGAACGTCTGAAAATGTTGACCGTGCGCGGCGTTTCCGGGCAGGCGGTGCAACTGGCCGAGCTGGGGCATTTCGAACCGGCCCCGGCGGAAATTCCGATCATGCACAAGAATCTCAAACCGGTGGTGTTCGTCACCGCTGAAGCGGTCGGACGCGCCCCCGGTGAAATGATCCTGCAGGCGATTTTGCAAACACTGAAAAAAGACCCGCTGCCGCCCGGAATTCGTGTGGACTGGGCCGGCGAGGGCGAATGGGAAATCACCTTGCGGGTTTTCCGCGACCTTGGAATTGCGTTCGGTGCGGCGCTGATCGGCATCCTGATCCTGCTGATCGTGCAGACCCGGAGCTTCGGGCTCTCGCTGATCATGATGTGTGCGATTCCGTTGACGATTATCGGGATCGCTCCCGGATTCGTCCTGCTGAATCTGTTCGGTTCAAGCACGGTGGGCGGTTATGCCTCGCCGGTGTTTTTCACCGCCACCGGGATGATCGGGATGATCGCACTTGGCGGCATCGTGATCCGCAACAGTATCGTCCTGCTCGAATTCATCGCCGAAAGCCGCAAGGACGGCATGCCGCTGAAAGAAGCGATCCTGCAGTCCGGTGCGGTTCGTTTCCGCCCGATCATGCTGACGGCCCTCACCACGTTGATGGGGGCGTGGCCGATCGCGCTGGACCCGATTTTCTCGGGGCTGGCGTGGGCGTTGATCTTCGGGCTGATCGCCAGTACGCTTTTCACCATGGTGGTAATTCCGGTAATTTATATGCTGATTGATAAGGAAAAGGTGCAATAGGGGGTAATTATGAAGAAAAAAATCACATTTGCGGCTTTCGCCGTCGCGGCGGCCGTATTCATCATCTGGTCGATGCTCTACCAGTCGGGGACCATCGGCGGTCCCGTCAAAGTCGAACCGGGCGAAAAACCCCCCGTGTCCGATAAAAATATTACCTGGGTTGAGTTGAA
>CALABZ010000240.1 GCA_937888615.1 uncultured Lentisphaeria bacterium
GAAGGACCTGCTCGGGAGTCAGCAAATCCTGTTCGGTAATGCCCAGGCCGCCGAAGCCGAACTCCTTCAGCGATTTCAGGATTCTGTCTGCATTATCCTGATCGATTTTGACGAAAATATCGATATCGCCGGTCGCACGCGGAGCGGCATACAGGGATAACGCATAGCCGCCGACAATCATGTACTGGACTTCATTGTCAGAAAGAATTTTCAACAGATCTTTAAAATCTTTCGGCAAATTCAACATGCGGCGCAACTCCTGTTTTCGCTGTTATAATATACCCCGTATCGAATGTTTTTTCAATTGCAGTCCCGCAAAAACAACTATCTTCAACAAATGCCGGAGAGAAAACCATGAGCATTTTTAAGGTGTCCGGTTTCGGCGCGTGATTGCCGACCGCGCGGTCATCAGATATTGGGGAAAGACCGTATTCCGTACCGGGAGCGGGAGGGGGTGGGAGAATTGGTACGGAATACGGAAATATTATTGGAATGAGTCATAGTTGATTTTCGGCAGCGTTATTGTAAAACAGCTTCCTTTGCCGGTTTCGCTTTTCAGGCGGATTTTCCCTTTCATCAGTTTTATGATTTTCATCGTAATGGCCAGTCCGAGTCCAACCCCGTTGCCGGCGCCAAAATCTCCCCGGTTTTCCTGTACAAAAGGGTCAAAAATACTTTTCTGATATTCATTCGAAATTCCCCGTCCCGTATCAATCACCTGGAGGACCAGCATGCCATATATTGAATTCGTCCTATGAAATTCGCCTCGAACACGGATTGTTCCACCGGCCGAAAATTTGATCGCATTGCCGACCAGATTGATTAAAATCTGGCGAATCTTGATGGCATCTATGTAGAGGGGCGGCAAATCATCAGGAATCTCGACCGCGAGGCGGAGGTCCCGTTCTTGCAGTAGAGCCTCAAGGATAACGGGAAGTTCTCCGCACAGTTGCCGCAAGTCCGTCCGGACAGGGTGAAGCTGTGTTTTGCCGAGATTGTATTTTGCGCAATCCAGCAAATCGCTGACGAGCTTCAGCAGGGTTTGCGCGGAAAGATTGAGATTTCCAATATATTGCTTTCGTTCTTCGACCGGCAGTCCGTCGTCCTGCAAAAGCTCGGAAAAGCCGATGATGCCATTGAGCGGTGTTTTGATTTCATGTCCGAACTCCGCATGAAACATATCGAGGCTTTTGCGGAATTTGAGGTTTTTCCGTTCGAGCCGAATAAGCAGGCAGAAGCCTCCTGCGGCTATGATGGATGCTGCAATTGCCCACATTTGCCATATCATAATTATTGCTCTCCCTGTTGCACAAAAAACGACTCTGGTTTATTGTCTTGAGAGAAGCCCGCCAGAGCTTGCGCCTTTACAACAAACACAGAGTCGCAAAACTTGTGCTTGCGTTTAAGGCGCGTATCCTTTATTAAAACTGGCGGTTCTCTCAAGTACGCGTTGTGTCGGGAAATTGCCGACACTATGTTAAATTCAATCGATCTATTGTTTATCCCTGATTTTAAAAGCTCCGAATTTGCAAGTTGAGAAATCATGAATGTTCGCCCTACATTATAACATCTTTTGGAATGGAATGCAAATGAGAAAAGATGAAAATATCAAACAGCAATAGCCGGTGATATCCGAAATCATACGGCAATCAGGTATTGCGCACCCGGCGGGGCTCGGGCGATTTCGAAAGGCGGTATCAGAAACCAGAACCATAGCAGAACCTGTTGCTCCGGCAAGGATTCGAGGTCGCAGTTGTTGTCGAAAAAGTTTTTGCGGATCATCTCTTGAAATGCTTCATCCATTTGGGACAAATGCTTTTCGAGCAATTTATGTTTGGTAGTGCAACGGTTCCAGAATTTCATT
The DNA here is from genome assembly GCA_937888615.1 of uncultured Lentisphaeria bacterium. Classification (GTDB taxonomy): domain Bacteria; phylum Verrucomicrobiota; class Lentisphaeria; order Victivallales; family Victivallaceae; genus UBA5239. Next base: position 1,865 of record CALABZ010000240.1, read on the forward strand.
TTTTCAGCCGACAGTCTGGTTTCACGCTCGGCTTCTTCTTTTTTATTTTTGGCGCGGGCGGCCTTTTGAGCATTCTCCTGCGCTTTCCTCTCCAACGCCTTATGACCGATGAACAAGGTAGTGGGATTGCCGAAGTGCTTGCCCATCCAGCCGGGAATGTTGCCGGGCCTATGGGTTTCGGCCAACTTTTGAATTCCTTCCCAGCGGGCGGCGAGCTCCCGGTCCGGCATCCTGGCGATGGCGTCCGTCAACCCTTTGGTGATCAGGATCTGCCGATCCTGCATGGCGGTGATTATTTCTTCTCTGTTCATATAGATCATTCTTCTCCATAAGTTTTCTTAATACGCCCGCCGTACTGCCGCGCAACCTCTTCGCGGAACTTGCGGCTTTCCTCAATATTCCGTTGCTTCTCCGCTTCAGCAGCTTTCCGGCGAGCTTCAGATTCCTTCGCTAAACGGGTTTGTCGCGCAATATTCTCGCGGGTTTCCCTGGATTCTCCGCAACCGTTGACAAAAATTCCAACAATAACGATAGCCACAAACAGCATCAATTTTCTCATTTTTTACTCCATTTTTTGAGATTATACGAGTCTGCCCGGTCGCGGTGCCGCCGGGCAGGTTCAACAGGGTTCATCTTATTTATTTACCGGAAAAACCGAATGATTTTGCATGGGATTTTTTCTTTGATGATTGCTTGGATTTTTCTCTGGTTACCGGAGACTGACGCCGCCGATGTTCTTTTCCTTTTTTCTTTGAATGACCACGGGTGAATGGTTTTTCCGGAGTATTATTGGCAAGCCGGTTTTGATTAAGGGCTTCGTCAAAGGTGTTGAAAACGCGTAACTCCCGACCATCGCCACTGAGCTGCCGGGTGGAAATATCCAGCGGCATGATCGGGTAAACTTTTTTGCCTTCAACTGGGTCTGAGATGATTTCGAAACCATATTTCACCGGCGGGGTTTGCTTTTTTCCTTGTACAAAGTTATACCATTTCCGATGGGCGGCATTGGCTTGGTCGCTGTCCGGGAATGAATGGAATTCGACGTAACGTTCATTCGTGCTGTCATAGGTCAATTCGGATTGCGGCAGAATCGGATGGAACTGGACTTCCTCCAAGTCGTGATAATCTTTGTAAATGAAAACTGAAAAACCATAGCTGCCAGGCGATTTCGCCGGTTCGTTGAGCGTTTTCTCCGGGTTTATACCCATGTCGCGCATTTTTCGCAATTCAGGATACAATGCCCTGCCGTATTCGAGGCCGATTCCGCTGCCGATTTCAGCGGCGCCCGCCAGCGCATATTCGAGATAGCAGCAGTTCTCGTTGAGCAAAAAATTCTGTTTCAGCAGTTCAGTACAGGCATTGGTACCGGCCCGGCTGCACCGCGACAGATACCCGATTCGTATTTTGTCTTCCTGCTTCAATTTGGTATAAATGTCGGATGGCGGTTCGGCCGGAAGTTCAAGCTGTCTGACCGCACTGATGATCGAGAGGCGAAGATCGGATGATTCGAAGCCGTCCTGCCGTCTCTTGAACGAGATATTTCGCTGTAATTGTTCGATGATTTTTTGATGGGCACTCATATTTCCCCTCCAAGTTTCTGAATGATTTCCTGTGCGATGCGATGAAATGTGAACGCAGTTTCATAGTCCGGAAAAACCTGTTTATAGGAGTCATGTCTTCGATGGAAAACAACTTCGGTTTTATCCTCCGGTCCCGCTTGATGAAGAGGTGTAATTTCGACTTGCCGGTCCGGATAATAGTTTTCAAGATAATAATATGGTCGACCATCGGGATTCTGTTTTTCCTGCCGGACGGTTTCATTGGCCAGAAACCCCCATACCAGGTTGATCGGAATATGGATTTTATCCGACAGCAGATAACTGCCGCGCGCGGCGGCGATGCCCGACAATTCCGCCGTTTCCAGCGAAAAACAATATTTGGTGCGTTCGCCAACAATATGACGAACAATATGCTCGGCCCTCTTAATAAAAAGGTCCTGATTGAAAATTTCATTTTCCTGCAATTTCAGGCTTAGCAAACTGATGAATATCTCGCTGAGCAAATCTTTTTCCGTTACCGAACCGGCTTTTTCCTGCTGCTCGAAAATATAGTTGCGGATGGCAATATTTTTCAGTAGCGGGTTAGTGAATCCTGTCATGAGAAATTCCAGAATATCAGCGGAACACGAATGGATGTGTTTATACTTTTCCTGATTTAATGGTGGCTCAAGATCGGCGGTCAGCGCAGTGCTGAAAATTGAAATATCGGAGCAATACCAATGCTTTTCGGTATGCCAGAACTTCATTTTCAGCTGATTCCAGTCATTTTTCAATGACATTGACCCCATCAACCCCCATTTATCCTCGGAACGCTTCTGGTCAATCCAGTGGATTACGGTCGGCGGCAGAATACCGTATAGTTCATCAAAAGAAGATGCATTCGGTTGACGCCGGCGGGTTTTGTCCTTAAACATATTCAGGAAATTTTCAATTTCTTCTGAATAACGGTATCCGGTTAATGTGCGATCTATCAATGGCATAAATGTATCCTCTTGTTGTGTTGATGATTAGAGATGAGAATCAGGTTTTCGGGATTTATTGGATCAACGTCCAGAAAGCCTTCAATGTCGCGAGATGTTTCCCGACTGAGCAGTTCATACATGAAAGTGCGGATTTTACGCTCAACGGTGCTGCGGAGCTCGCGGGCGCCGTTGCGGGTGTTGTCGATTGTTCGAAGAGTTTCCTCGACAACTTCATCGGTGAAACCGTGAATGAGAATCTGATGGCTCTGTTGATAGCCGGGCAAAAGTGACAAGTAGAACTTGCGGGCAATCAGCCGTAGATGCTCCGGCTTCAACGGTTTGAACAGTAAGATTTCATGACCGAATTTACCGAAGCGGGCGACAAATTCCGGTGAAAAACGCTCCTTTAACTGCATTTCAAGATTCTGCTGAAGACGGCGTTCACTCAGATGCTTGATATTCTGGAACGTGTGAGCGCCGATATTGCTGGTCGCCACAATAAAGAAATTACTCAGGTCATGGGTAGTATTATCGCTCAGGGTGATCCGGGCGGCGTCGAGCTGCTGCAACATGATCGTGAAAATCGCCGGATGAGACTTTTCAATTTCATCGTACAGAATAATGCCTTCCGTATGGGTGCGCAGGAATTCCCCGAGACGGCCGACCGTTTTCCCGCCGGGCGCGCCGATCAGGTTGATCAGGGCTTCTTCTCCGGCCTGGCGGGAAAATTCCGACATGTCCAGCCGCAGTAAATTGGAGTCCTGATCACCGTAAATATATTCACAGACCGCCCGGATGGATTCGGTTTTGCCCACTCCGGTCGGACCTAAAAGAAATAGGGTTCCGCGTGGCCGCCCCTGCGGATTCAGCCGAATACAACCGTGTTTTATCGTTTCGGCTAATGCGGTCAGTGTTTTGTCCTGGCCGATTATCTGTGTCAGTAGATAATCCTGCAACCCGTTTAATTGATCAATAGTCAACATAATCATAAAATGTCCTTCTTTAAAGTTTGTTTCAGGTTTTGGAAATTATGCGGCAGAACGGCACAATCAGAATTTTCATATTTTTGATGTTTTTTAATTTTTAAAATTATTTTTGATATTTTTTTGTTTAATGCATTGACAAATGAATATGAATACATTATAATAAACCTCGTTATATATGATCTCTTATATTGTTATATAATAATTCATTTCGAACAAAAAATCAATAGTATTATTGAGGAAAACTACTGATTTTACGAGAAAAATCACAAAGGAGGTGAAGTTGCAATGAAATTCATAGAAGTGAATGCGAAAAAAGCCAAGGCGTTTTTCATATACTGCGTCGCGTTGGGGGCGGCCGCCCGGACGGATGCGGCGGTGAAGAACGTCACCTTGGAGAGCGGACTGGGATATGTCGGATATTTCATCATCGGGATGATCATGCTGACCAGCCTGATCCTGATCGGCGTCGGCGGATATCAGATGAGCCAGGATTCCGGCAAAGGAAAAATGACCGTGGCGGCCGGGGTGTTGATTCCGGTGTTCCTGGCGGTCGTCTATTACATTTTCAAGAATGTGCTTGGCATGAGTTTTGATTTTCAGGCGACATTATGATTACGTGCAATATATAGCTCCGGCGAACGCCCGGTGGCATGTGATTTACTTTAGAAGGGATTTAATATGGAAGAGATAAAATTAATTACAATCGAAAAAAATCCGGGGCAAACGGTGATGTCCGTGGTTAAATTGTTCGGATTTCGGGTGCGGGGCAACAGCGTTTACATTTTCTTCGGCGGCTTGAGTGCAGGTGTGCTGGCGGCAATGATGCTGTATCCGGTTCATATTCTGGTTGCCGGAACGGCGATGATCGTGCCGCCGGTCTTGGCGGCAATGTTTATCCGCAAATTCGTGAGCGGCAAACCGCGATACTATTTTTCATTCTGGCTGGATGCCAGAGAATACGGCTACATTGTACGCAAGCCCAGAAAGTCAGGATGCGCAGCATCCGTACCGGACCGGCCCGTGGCCGGGCGCGGTGCAGCGGCGAAACGCTGCCCGCTCGGAGAGCGTGCGGATGCGACCCGCGGCGGAGGAGGTTTTTATGCGGTTTCCTAACGCCTATATCGTCAAAACGGATAATCCGGCGGACAGTTTCATGGTTTACGGTGAGCTGAATGAGAAAGGATTTGTCAGCAAGGGATATCGGATTGAAGTTCCGAACCTGAAAAATGCCGGAAACTTCCTGAAAACCGATCTGTTCGTCCGGCTGTCCGGCTGGCTGGCCTCGCAGGACAAGAACCGAAAAATCCAGATCCGTTATACCCGGGACGGCGATTACAGGGATATCCTGCAGGGGTATGATAATTTTACGGAAGTCCACCACAACGGATGGGGCGGATATATCCGCCGGGAAATCTCCGGGAAAAACTCGGCCCGGTCGGCGCGGGATGGCTTGAAACGCGAATATGTCTATATCTATCTGGGGAAAAGCCTGAAATGTTTTACGGACGATTGCCTGACCGGAAACGGAAAGATGCGTTTCGAACGGGAGGTGACGGGTTCTTTCGAGGTTGATTTCTCCAATCTTGTGCATTTCCTGAATTTGCCCGTTTTTCCATTGAATCATATCGAACTTTACAGGGAGTTCTACCGCGCGGTCAACAAGTCGGCTTATGACGTGGGAATCGACTACGAAAAGAACTTCGATCCCGATCTTGACGATGCCGGCAGAGGCGAATTCTCCGGCAGAATCGCCGGGGACGGTTTCTCGGCCAGTTTTACAGCGGACGGATATTTTCACCATATTTTCACGCTCCATGATTTTCCGCCGACGGAACTGTATCCGTTCTACGGCAATAAACTGCTGGATAACGGCATCCGCAACCTGACCGTGACGGTTAATATCGAGCCGCTGGATACGGAGAAAGTCATCGAACAGAAGCAGAAGCACTGGAAGCGGGTCCGGGCGGACCTGCTGGAGGAAGAAGGCGAGATTGCGGCCGGCGCCGGGCTGGACGAGCTGACGGAACACATTTACCGCCTCGGTAAAGGCGAAGATTCGCCGTTTCGAATGGAATATATCATCCACACCTGGAACCGGGACTTGAAGGATTTGCAGAGCGACGGTACAATTTTAAAACAGGCCGCGACTTCGATGTTCACCTCGCTGGATTCTTATGAATTGGGGACGCAGGCACTGCATAATTTCATGAAGACTTTGCCGGGCTTCCTGTATTACCGAAAGCAGGACGCGGCGCTGGACTGCATGCACCGTCCGTTGGCGGCGATGCTGCCGTTTTCGAGCTCGTTTACCGGCAAGGGCAAGGATGGCAATATCCTGTTCAACGGCGATCACGGCAATCTGATGACGATGTCGTTTTTCGATGGAGCCACACCGCAGCATACGTTATGCCTGGGGCAGACCGGGGCCGGGAAGTCGGTGAATTTCGTTTCGATGCTGTCGCAGGCGTATGATGATTTCGACAAAATCGTGATTATCGAGGAAGGCGGCAGTTATTTCAATTTGACGCGGATATTCGGCGATGAAGCCCAGTATATCGTGATTGATCCGAGCGCCAACCTGACGTTGAATTATTTCGACACGGGCGGGCTGCCGCTGACACCGGGGCAGATTGAATTCGTCACCACATTCCTGAGCGCGATGTGCGGCGCTTCATTTACACTTGAAAAACTGCAAGACGTAATCGCAATATTAACGCAATTTGTAAATGCCGTTTACAGTGATTCCTATATGGAATGGCGGAACCGCAACCGGAAAGGTCTGGAAGAGGCCGCGCGAATCACGCTGACCGTGCAGAA
>CALABZ010000241.1 GCA_937888615.1 uncultured Lentisphaeria bacterium
CAGGTTATCAAGCATTAATTCTATAAATTCCTTTAATTATTAACGGAATCAGGACGCTCCCAATCCTTTACATTCTGCATCTCATCGAAAAAGAAATAACAGAGTTTTTCTCGATTTTCAGGGTAAAGACTGTAATAAACGTCCAGAATCGTCTGGCAATCCTCGAGCTTGAAATTCAGCAAGCGGTCATCTTCGAAGTTCAGATATAAAATCCGTGTTTTATCGACGCCGTCGGCAACTATTTCCTGCATTTTATGAATACAAAGGCTGGTTTTGCCGGTACGCCGCATCCCGGTGATAACGGTAGCTTTGCCGGAGAGCATCGGATAATGAACATCGCGCCCGGTCATTTCCGGCAGATTGCGTCTCTGAAATTCTTCGATCATTCGCTTTAAAATATTCTTCATCGCGGACCTCCGATTGTTTATGTTATGATTAAAATACTCGTTAAATGTGAAAAATCAAGCAAATAGCTTCACTTTTAAAGTGATAAAATGATAAATCATGCACATTTTTCATCTTTGGGCTCGACGTCTTCGATGTTGTCGTCGAAGATTTCGCCGATTACGGTGACTGGCTCTTCGGTTTTGAGTTCGGGAAAGAAATCAGTCAATAGCGGCATGCGCTCGAAATGCCGGTTCTGAACGAATTCACCGGATTTATTAAGTTCCATAATCAACTGGTCCAGTTCGTTGGCAACCTGGAGTTTTTCTTCGCGGTGAGGAAAGGTTTTTTCTGGCGAGGCATTCAGATTTTGCAGTTTCTGTGTCATGCTGTTCTGCAATTTTTCCGCTTCGCTCAACTCGGAGGTTTTGCGTGCCAGCAACGAATTCAGACTGGAAATCAGGCCGGTTGCGCTGCCGATACTTCCAGTTGCCGAGACTGAAGCCACCGCGAAGGAATAATCAGTAAGCCGGTATTCTATGATTGGTGTTCCCGGCCCGGCAAACGCGGAATACTTACAAGACGCTGTCAATGAAAGATTCAGGCCATTGATGGAGATCACTCCAAACGGATAGCTTACCGTGTCCTGCTTCGTTTTGGCGGCACTCAGGGCCTTGTAGCTGCCTTGATGCAGGAAATACTGATGGACAGCCTCCAGTTGCTCCGAACGGGTTCCGGTGATCGGACGATTGTTGAGGATAATATTCAACTTATCGGTCAGGTCGGGGATATTTGAAATGAACGTTTTCAACGATTCCAATTCTGTTGCCAGCACCGGCAGTTTTTGTTCGAGCTCCCGTTTCATTTCGGCATTGCGGCGAATGGTGCGGCGGAACTGGATTTCCAGGCTTTCGAGCTCACGTGAACGGGTTTCCAGCAAGACTTTGCGCTTCAGCTTCTCGTTGCCGCTGATTGCTGCTGAAAACGTGGCGTAATCCAATGCCGCGTCGGTGTGAATTTCATTCATATGGCGGCCGCCGCGTCCTTTCATTCCGTCGTTGATGAAACGCTGCTTGCGGGTCAAAATCTGGTACATTCCGGCATCCAACGTTTCATTTACGCCGTAGTAAAAAACCTCCACAGAGAGCAAAGTGTTGCCCTGTCTGACGATTCTGCCGAGCCTTTGCGTCATGTCCGCCGGTGTAAACGGCGTGTCCAGAAAATGCGCCACCGCCAGGCGTTCCTGGATGTTGACTCCAGTCCCCAGTTTACCGGTTGAACCAATGATGACGCGAATCTCGCCGGTATTCACTTTGGCAAACACTTCCGCTCGCCGGGCATCGGTATTGTAATCGGAAATCACCGCGATCTCTTCTTCCGGGATACCCCGCTCAACCAGTTTATTTTTCAGTTCACGCCAGGCATTGAACAGTACATCGCCATTGACGGTAAGCTGATACAAATCCGAAAAGACAATTTGCGCGCCCCGGATATCCGCATATTCTTCATATTTTGCCAGAATGTTTGCGAGACAGATGTTGAGCTTGGATTGCGGATCGTCGCCAAAAGCCAGATTGACCAGGCGCGGATCGATGGTAATTTTGCGCGACATGCCAAAAATCAGCAATGGAATATGACTGTAATCCATTTTTTTGCCGCCACTCAACCCTTCGAACCATTGGTAGAGACAGCTCAAATATTCCATGAATCTGGAAATCACCGGACTGCGCGGGATCGCCACATGCGTTGGCGAACCACCCTTGATGTTAGGCCGTTCCACATCGGTCAAATCTTCTTCCAGAATGACATCGGCAACGCTTTGGAACATTTTCGACAATTCCGTGACGTTCATATAACGGCTGAAGCGGCAGATCATCCGCAACCGTCCGGCGGCGTCGATCTCCAATGCCGTCTCCGTTCCGCAAAAAGTACTTGTGAATTTATCGAATGTCTCAACACCGTAATCTTCGAGCGTTTCCGGCGATATATAGCGTATCATAGACCAGAGTTCGGACAACCCGTTGACAATCGGCGTGCCTGTCGCAAAATAGATGTTCCGCCTGCCGGTTTTTTGCCGGATATGCCGCAGCTTCAACGTCAGTGAAAACGCCCGCTGGCTGGCTCCGCGGTTCAACCCCTTGATGCGTTGCATTTTGGTGACAAAAAAATTGCGGCGATAAGCCTGCGCCTCATCGATAAAAATGGCTGTGATTCCCAATTCATCGAAATAGACGATGTCTTCGACCGATTTTTTGTCGTTCAGTTGTTCGAGTCGAGCGACCAGGCTTTTCTTCTCACGCTCCATCTCCTTGATACTCATGGAATCCTTCTGGGCTTCCTCAATGATTGCTTCCAGTTCCTCGATTTGTTCGCGGAAATACTCCGCCACATCTTCCGGACGGTTCGGTAACATATCGAACGATGATTGGGCCATGATCACAATGTCCCAATCACCCGTGGCAATGCGGGTAAGAAAGCGACGTCGGCGTTCTTTGACTAGGTCTTTTTTGTCGGCGACCAGTATCTTGGCGTCCGGGTATAGTTTGGGCGCAAATTCGGCGAACTGCGACAGGGTGGCGTTCTGCACAACGATCAGATTTTTCGTGGAGAGCTTGAGCCTGATCAATTCGAGAGCGCAACTGACCATTATAGCGGTTTTTCCCGCTCCAACGCAATGCGCCAGTAGACAATTATCCTCGATACAGCGTGTAATAGCCCGCTTCTGGTGGTCGCGCAATATGAACTTTTTGCTGTTGATAATGCTGACCGCCCCCGGGTAAATATCGAATTTCGGCAGTTCGTATTTCCGCAACACATGCGAATTGAAGCGCTCATTGTAAACCGCCTCGACTTCGGTATTGGATTCCAGGTCGTCGAGCACAAACGAATGGAAATTCTGTTTAAGTTCGTTCTTGATTTGCCGTGCGCTCAAAGTTTCTTCCTTATCGACCACTTGTTTCTCTTCACCGTCGACGATGATTTTTCTATAGATGACAGGCTCCTTCAAGTTCAAAGTCAGCTCAATGATATCAAAAGCATCCATGTCGCCGGCGCGGTATTCGGTGATCATATAACGGCTGCGCGAATCCGGTTTAACTTTCCAGCGGTCCTGCAAATGATAGTATTTTACCTCGGTTTCGCAGTTCAGGAAGATTTTTATCCAACGCTCGATCACGCTCGCCGGAATCCAGAATGTCCCAAGCTCGAAATCGATCTCCTCGATATGCAGCGGTTTCGGTTGGACTTCCTCCAATGCGTTGACGTTCTGATTAAACTGCGGATTGGTCGCTGCTGCCTGCCGGGCGATAACCAACTTCCGCTTGACCTGACCGCTCAGGTATTCACTTTTCAGCTCGATATCGCCGGTTTCCGGATTCTCGAAGAATTCGCCGCTTTGCAGCAGTGCTTCCTTGGCGGCATTCTGCGATTCCATTTTGGAGATACGGGCGATATAATTCAGGTCGATACGATTGCGATAGGCATACGAAATCAAGCCGGCTTCCATCGCATTTTCCGCATGAGTGGGTTCCACCCATGGGAACTGCGTCCGCTTGTGGTAAATATCGCCTTTGATGTAAGTGCGCCGCTTGATCTTCACGCCATGAGGCGATGTTTCGATAATGTCCTTCGGGTACTCGGTGGCGGCCAGCTTCAAATAATCCGGATCATCGGTCATCAGCCGGTGGACCAGTTTATTGGAGAGAAAATTATATCGCCGGACATGCGAATCATAAAATTCATTCAGCTTTTTCCGCTGATAAACGAGCTGTTCGTCAGCCGTATATTCGTCGAGCTGCATCCGCAAAAGCTCATTCAGACATTCTTTCAAACGAATAAACGAACGAATTTTCTCCGTCTCATTAGCCGTGAGCGAAGCGCCAAGGCACATGCCGCGCCCCTGAATATACTGATACAACCGCCCGTTCTGCTCGAAAATCGCGTACTCTTTGTACTTCAATTTTGGTTCGACACCATCATTCGCAGCTTGTGGTTTTACCACTTCCGCCGTGACTTCCTGAACATGAATTGAGCTCAATCGTTGCCGTAAAACGTCAATAGTATTTGCATTCGGCAGCACGGTCGGGCAATCCGGTTTTCCATACATTTTACCGGTATTCGACAGGCGCCCGATGATATCTTTCGGATTGGCGACAAAATATTCGTTGATCCGCATGGATCCGGTATTGTTGGCGGTTTCCACCTCCACGAGTTCCATTGCCGGATGAATTTCCTTCGCCTCTTTCTGCAGAACCAACAGGTCAGCCACCACCTCGGTTCCGGCGTTCGCCAGGAAGGTATCTTTCGGCAATCGATAGGCGGCAAGTAATGCGGCACGGCTAAAGAAATTCTCGCGGGCTTTTGCACTCACCGAATCCAGCGTACTATTCGAAGTCAACAGGATCGCGATCCCGCCCGACTTTAACGCATCCAACGCGCGGGCAATAAAATAATTATGCAGATTGTAATTCGGATAAAGCCGGTCATAAACTCCCTGTTTGCCGTACGGCACATTACCGATCACCAAATCCAGCGAATTGTTGCGGATAGAAACCTTTTCCAGACTGCCAATATGCAGTTTGGTCCGCGGATACAGCATTTTCAAAATCCGGGCCGAAATCGAATCGATCTCCACCGCCGTAAACTGACATTTGCCAGCCAATTTCTCCGGCACCAGCCCGATGAAATGACCGATTCCGGCCCCGAATTCGCCAACCGCTCCCCCTGAAAATCCGCATTGAATCGCCATCTGCCACATCAGACTGATCAGCTCGCGCGGTGTATAATGCGAAGTCAAAGTGCTGGCACGGGCTGATTCATATTCGTCCCGATTCAACAGATTTTTGAGCTCAAGATATTCATCGACAAAGTCATTATTCATCGGATCGAATACCTGCGGAATCCCGCCCCAGCCGCAATAACGTACCAGTTCCGCGCAATCCTTCCGGTTTGGCTCTTCGCCGGAATTCTCCAGGCGTTCAAGCGTTTCGATCGCCGCGATATTGGCTGCAACCTTCTTCTTTTTGCCTGGAACCACCAGAGTATCCGAATCCGCGATCCGGTAATCTGAGCGGGCACATTCCGATTCTTCGGCCAAAACAACCACAGGCTTCTCTTCCGCCTGATTCCCCACCGGCAAATCCATTGTCAGCGAAGCAAAATCAAATAGTTCCAATTGCAAACCTTCCATCATCGACTCCTATTATTGTTATCGGTTCGTTTCCCCCTGCGGGACGAACCGGTAAAGATCTTTCTCAATATTTATTTCCTCTCGAATCATAACAATCCTTATACTCAATTAGGATGAAATTCGACGAATAATCTTTCAAATATTTTATTTTCAATTATTTATGCAATCAGGCTTGTAATCGTGAATTAACGCGGTAATGTAAAAATATGAACTTCTGAAAATAGTACGACATGTTGACTCATTGGAGTTGCGTTTTAAAACAGTACATTCAGAAGTAAGATAAGAGTTTACGATTTTTGGTTTGATTTTTAGATTTTTACATCCTGATTTCTTCGAACATTCCTTCCTGGTGGTTTCTGAACATTCAGCTTTCTCCATTTTCTATCGGGCAGCAATTACGTCGTTATCCAAAACTCAGTCAATTTTTGTCCCGGAGAAGCAACAAACCGCGGAATAACCGCAAAAGGAAATCTCTATGAGAATTTACGTAGGAAACATGCCGTTCTCGACCAACGAAGCCCAACTCACCAACATGTTCCACAATCATGGCACTGTTGACTCCGTCAGCGTCGTCATGGACCGTGACACCGGCCGTGCCAAAGGGTTCGCCTTTGTCGAAATGAACAATCAAGGCGAGGCCAATGCCGCAATCCATGCCCTGAACGGCACTGATTGTGATGGCCGGACCATCGTGGTCAATGAAGCCAAACCCCGTGAAGAACGCTCCCCCCGCAGCGGCGGACATCGCAGCTTCAATGGCGGCGGCAAGCGCTGGTAAGACCGGCACGCGAGGAGGCCGGCAACGGCTTCCTCTGCTCTCCCTCTTGGATGTTTTATAGGAATACTCAATTTGTCGGACGCAATTGCGATTGCAATCAGGTTATATTCTGTCCGCTTGACATTCATTTGGAGAAATTCCGACTTTATCGCTGAGAGCTCCAATCAATTCTCGTTTTATGATAACGCAATTTCGTTGAAGCGTCTCAACAGATCCAGCCGCTTGAAAGTTACGTGGACCGTCCCTTTCTGATAGAATTTCATGACGAAATAATCATTCTCGTAAGACATATGACCTTGTCGATGAGCCGCATCCATTTTGTTGTGAAGCGTTTCCCGATAGTCCCCCGGCACGGTTTTGTTGTCCAGCAGCAGAAATGATTTCTCAAGCGATTCCCATTTGCCGTTTTGGGAATGGAACGAGAGGCTGCCCCACGAAGAACTGTCGACCACCATTTTGCCCTTGAACGGCGTCTTTGCTTCGATTTCCCGGACCGAATGGAACTTGCGGTACGTTTCCTTGATCACGCCGCAAAAAAGATTGCCCTTTTGCTCGTCCAATTCCGTCAGGAAACTCTGAATATTTGCTTCCGTAAAAGGCTTGCGGTCCTTCGAATAGATGTATTTTTTGATGGCTTCCCGCCTTTCATCGGAACACCGCTCAAAGGCCTCGCTCTGCCGAAAGACATTATACCAAACCATTTTTTCAATATTGCCGATAAAAGTATCGATATCGCTTTCTTTGATAAAGTTGAACTGCAAGTCATTTTGGTATTCATTCGAAAACGGATGGAATGACTGGTCCGGCCAGTTTTTCTTCAACAGTTTTTTCAAGGACACAAGTTCATTCATTGCTGAGGTCATGTGAATTTTCGCCTGTTCAAATGCTCTGACTTTTGTAGTGATTTCGTTAATGTTTTCCATGATAATAATCCTTTGGGTTAGTTAAGGATATTTCGCCTTGCGGCGAGCAACGTTTCGTCGTTGCATCCCGCCCGGCCAAGCGCCCGGTGGTGTGTTTCTTTGGCAAAGTATCGAAGCCAGCGTTTGCCTGTAACGGAATGTATGATTGCTCTCCTGCTCAAATTTCAGAAATTCTTCTGCCAGGTCGGGACGGTCTTCTGCGCCGTTCCGGATATCGGTGGCGTTGGCGAAAATGCAGATGGCGCATGATACCCGGTCATTTCCTTTGGAATAAGCCGGATGCCAGCGCAATTTCGAAGCGTAGATGCTGCTCCAAACCTCCTTTTTCGTCATGTCCAGAATTGGACGGTATCTGAAGACTTTCCGGTATCCTGCGGTAAGATTGGTGTCAACCTCGAATTCCGGCAAGGTTTTCCGGTGCGGGCTTTCCTCGCGGCGTTCGCCGGAAACCATCAGAATTCTGCACTCTTCCTTGAAGATATATTTGTTGCGGATATATTTCGCAATCGGTGCAACTTTGCAATCCGAGGTACAATAACGACACTTTGCTGACGGCCACCGCCCCCTCAGACGGATTTTCTCCGGCAAAGGATGATTCGGAACCTGATAATAATTCGTCAAATATCGGCAATGCGGCATGCTGCCGGTCAATTCTGCCCCGGTGTCCGCATATACGGCACTGACCCGATGCAAAACACCTTCCCGATAAGCCTGTTCGCAAATATTCTGAAGCGTCTGTTGGCTGTCCTTCCCGCTTGAGATATTTACACATACGGCGTTATAATCAGCAAGTTTTATACTCATGATCCCCTCTCAATCCAGTTCAAATGGGCGGTTCAGCCCATGCTTGCGGAAATTTTCCCAATCCGCATCCGAAAAACGCTTCGACGGATACCCGATAACCGAATCTTCCGAACCGATTTTTCTCGTACGGATCGCCTGACCGTAGGCTTCCAGGTCCGCGTGCCCCCGGCAGTACATGGCGCTGGTCACAAAATACTGCCGGTGCTCCGCATAATCCTGAATCAGCACCAGCGTACTGAGAACATCCAAATACGTATCGACCAGATAATCGTACTGGTGCAGTACTCCGGACAAAATATCATAATCTTTCGACCGCGAAGTCGTGATCCGCGACCGCATCCGGTTGATTTCCCGCTTCTGCTTCACCAATAACTTGAAATCGATTTTCGAGCACGGAATAACCAGCTCCAACTCCTGTAATTCAGATCGCATAAGCACCTCTTATAGGCTCAAATATAAGCCGGTGAAAGATTCAAATACCCCTTTGAGACCGTCGAAGAAAATCTCGTCGAATACTTCGACCACCATTAGTTTCAGGCCAACGATTTGTAGAAATGTCATTTTATAGGTGTCATTCACCGTGTATTCGATCCGGCAGACGTTCGCCTTCGCGCACATTTTAAAGGTAAATTCGGTCTTCTCCGGCCCTGCATGAACATGGGTGGAGCCGACCAGCATTTTCAAAATTCTTACCGGCGTGTCCGAGCAGGTCAACTGCTGCAAAGCCAACTCGCTGTCAAAAATCATAATTTCCTCCACATTTTATGGTGTTATAATTTGGGGCAGAGTGCTTTGCGCTTCGGCATTTTTCCATTGATCAGCCGCGAAAAGAATTTCCTGACCGTCAGATCAAGTTCCTTGGTTCTCATAGTCTTTTTATCCTCCATCTATACTGCTTTTTCAAAGAAGCTTTCGCCGTTGGATGCGGTACAGATTTTGACGATTCTTATCGCATAAGGCAAGTGGTTGAGATTCTTCCGCAGTTTGTTGAAAATCGACGCGATCCAGCGCTTGGCCAACGGAATGCTGTCACTGTAATAATAATCGGAATCCCCGCGCGCGGCGATGCTCAAAGATACGCATCCGCAATACTCAGCCAGCGCAAAGAGCGCCAACCGGTTTTCCAGAATGATATGACATTCGCCGTCCCATTTCGGGCGACACGGCCACTCCAGTGACGGAAAAAGCCCGATCAAAATATCCGTCAACTCCGTTTTGAAAGACTCCCAATTGTCCTCGGATTCAAATTGATTGTACTCATCGCCCTCGTATTCATCGGTCTCCGGGTTGTATTCACCATAAACATTCCCATCGAATGAAAAATACAAAATATCTTCCGCATACTTGATTACCGCTACTCCGCGCGACATGATTCACCCTCCAATTTTAAAATTTTCCACAAGAAACCCGCCACCGGGCGCTTGCCCGGACGTGACCGAATGTCGGCTCCGGACCGGTGCGGTACGGATGCTGCTCATGCCCGGACAATCTCTTTTCCCTCCGGGGTATAATCCCGGTCCAGCTCAAACGCAACATCACTCTGTTTGATTCTCCAGTTACGACTCCTGTTTTTAAACTTTAATAATGAAAAACTCGATACGGACAACCTGTGACCGTATCGAGTTATAGGTTTTTAATTTTTATCGGATTTAAGTATTGACTATCAGGCTGCTTCGTGATAGATTAGGCACAGAATATCTATAAACCCGGAGGATGACAATGTCTTTGACGAAGCGCGAAATCGCCGTAAAAATGGGCGAAAAACTGAATATCAGGCAACAGGACGCCCATGCGGCGGTTCAGTTTACCCTGGATGCAATAAAAAAGGAATTATTGAAAGGCGGCAATGTGGAACTTTGCAATTTCGGCGTATTTGAAGTCGTCGCCCGCAAAAAGAGAATCGGCCGCAATCCGAATGCCCCCGGCGTAGATATCTGCATTCCGGCCAGGAAAATCATCAAATTCAAAATGGGCAAAGACTTCAGAGATCATTTGAACCCTTGATCGACAGGGTATTTGCGGCGAAATTCGTCCAAAGGGAGGGCATCTTCCGGGCTTTGACGGAGCTTGCGCATGCTGATGACCCGTTCGACCCGTTCGTTTCGGCCG
Organism: uncultured Lentisphaeria bacterium; assembly: GCA_937888615.1. Taxonomy (GTDB): domain Bacteria; phylum Verrucomicrobiota; class Lentisphaeria; order Victivallales; family Victivallaceae; genus UBA5239. Next base: position 10,187 of record CALABZ010000241.1, read on the forward strand.
TAAAACTGTTCACGCAAGGATTGGACCGCGCTCCAACGTTCTTTCGGAGTCTTGCCGTTCCAATAGGCAATATCCATGAGATCGGTGTCTTCTTTCAATGAGTGCTTTGAAAAAACTTTGACGATCATGGTTCAAATCCTTTCGACGGATTATCTTTCCCGGCCGGAATGCCCAAACGGATTTTTTCCACATCCGCCATATCTTTCATTCGGCCGGTCGAAAGTTTATTTTTTATCAGTTCGTCTTTGCCGATTACCGGCAGGACCAAATCG
>CALABZ010000242.1 GCA_937888615.1 uncultured Lentisphaeria bacterium
AGGGGTCGTGGCGTCCATGCACTTCGCAGATCGCGGCCTCGTTGTTCAAATTGACGGTATTCTGTTTGCCGGCGATGGAACTGGTTGGTTTCACCGCGGCCCGGAACACGATTTCGGCGCCGTTGGAGAGCCCGCCGAGGATGCCCCCTGCGTTATTAGTGGTGAATCCGTCCGGCGAAATGGGGTCGTTGTGCTGTGACCCGCGCATCAGCGCGGCCGCGAACCCGGTGCCGAATTCAATGCCTTTCACCCCGCCGATGGAAATGACGGCCTTGGCGAGTTCGGCGTCCAGTTTGTCGAAAACCGGTTCGCCGATGCCGGGCGGCATGCCGTTGACGCGGCATTCGATGACGCCTCCGACGCTGTCCCAGGCCGAGGCGGCCTCGAGGATCAATTTTTCCATCAGCGGCGCGGTTTCCGGGTCGGCGGCGCGGACCGGGTTGCGTTCGATGGTTTCGAAATCCACCGTCTTGCCGACGATGTTTCCGACCTGTGCGGTGAATGCGGTGACGACGATGCCGTGTTTCAGCAGGATCTTTTTGGCGATGGCTCCGGCGGCGACGCGGCCGATGGTTTCGCGCCCGGAAGCGCGCCCGCCGCCGCGATAGTCGCGGATGCCGTATTTCTTATAATAGGTATAGTCGGCGTGTCCGGGGCGGAAAACGTCTTTGATATTGCCGTAGTCGCCGGAACGCTGGTCGCGGTTCATGACCAGCATCATGATGGGTGTGCCGGTGGTTTTGCCTTCGAAAACGCCGGAAAGGATGGTGACGGCATCGCTTTCCTGGCGCGGAGTGGCGACTGCGGACTGTCCGGGACGACGGCGGTCAAGTTCCCGTTGAATGTCGCTCTCGTCCAGTTCGATATTGGGGGTGACGCCATCCACGATGACTCCGGTGCCGCCGCCGTGCGATTCCCCGAAGGTACTGACTCTGAATAGTTTTCCGTAAATACTGCCGCTCATTTCCGTAATTCCGATTCGATTATTGCGCCTGCGGTTTCGACGGTGATTTCCGGAGGCGAATCCTCCAACTCCACCGTCAGTTTCGCCAGGCTTGCATATATTTTTTCCCGTTCGCGATAAAATTCCATGAAACTCTCGAAAGGCCGCCCGGCGTCCAGATAAGGCGGAAGACCGTTGGCCTCGATCCGCCGGAATATGGTTTCGGGGGCGACTTTCAGATAAACGATGTCGCCGAGTTTCGGCAGGAGCGCCTTGACGGACGGATTCATCGGGAGGCCGCCGCCGAGGGCGATGACCCGTGATTTTGTCGGACGTCCGGTCAGGAGACTGCCAATCACTTCCGCTTCCATGTTCCGGAAAAATATTTCGCCGTGTTCCCGGAAAATCTCGCGGCAGGACTGCTTTTCACCGTAATTTTCTTCAAACAACTTTTCCAGCATGGCATCGGTGTCGGCAAACGGACAGTCCCAGCGACGGGCCAGCAATTTGCCGATGGTACTCTTGCCGCAATGTTTCATGCCGGTAAGGACAATTTTCATAGGATCGAATCCGGCTTGACGATCTGCGTCCCAATCCCGCTGTCGGTAAAGATTTCCAGGAGCAGCGAGTGCTTGACCCGCCCGTCGATCATATGAACTTTGTTGGTTCCGGCTTCAAGGGCGCGGATGCTGCTCTGGACCTTGGGGATCATGCCGCCGGAGATGATCTTATCTTTGATCATGCCGTCGACATCCGAGGTGCAGATGGTTGAAATCAGGCTTGATTCGTCCTGCGGATCGCGCAGGATACCGGGCACGTCGCTCAGAAATACCAGTTTGCGGGCCTGCAATTTTTCTGCAACCCGGCAGGCGGCGATGTCCGCATTGATGTTGTAGACCTTGCCGTCGATGCCGCGCGCCAGCGGGGTGATGATCGGAATGATCCGGCTTTTCAACGCTTCCAACAGCCGGTAATTATCAATATCGGTGACATCGCCGACGAAGCCGATGTCGATTTTCTGTCCGGTTTCCTTGTCGATGGCATACATTTTTTCGGCAGTCAGCACGCTGCGCCCCGAAATGGAAATCGGGTGCCCGCCCGCTTCAGTGGCCGCATCCACCAGTGACTGGTTGGTGACATTGTGGAGGACATCGTCCACGACCAGGATGGTTTCCTCGTCGGTTACGCGGAGTCCGTTGATGAAGCGCGTTTCGATCTTGCGGCGGGACAGTTCGGCGGTGATGGCTTTGCCGCCGCCGTGAACGACGACGGGGCGCATGCCGATGCATTCCATCAGGACGATGTCGCGCATGGTGCTTTTGACGAGTTCGGGGTCTTCCATGGCGCTGCCGCCGAATTTGACCACGACGATCTCATTGCGGAATTTTTGAATATACGGCAAAGCCTCAACGAGGACGGAGGACTTTTTGATCAATTCTTCCATGAATGTCATTTTTTCTTCCTTAAACTATAATCGGTTCATGCTGAACAAAAAATACAGTCAATACGCGTAAATTCAAGGAAAAAACATAAAAAAGAGGAGACAAAACGGCGTAAATTCGTCAGTGGGCTTGCCAAATGTCCATTCCGGCAGTAATGTATTCCCCGTAAAAGCCGGAGGTTTTATTTTATGGAGAAATACCGCAAGTTTCTGTTGGAGGATATCTGGGAATACGGGCGCAACGACTTGTCGAAGACTTATTATTCGCTGTTGGGGGTGTTGCGCGTAATCGTAATGGCGGTGCATGGGTTTAAAGAAAATAAATGCCGCCTGTGGGCGTCGGCACTGACCTATTTTTCGATCTTTTCGCTGGTGCCGATCACCGCCATGGCGTTCGGCATCGCCAAAGGGTTCGGGCTGGAGGTGATCCTGAAGCAGTCGTTGTATTCGAAATTCGACGACTACAAGGATATCCTTGACTATGTATTTCAGTACGCGGACAATATGCTGGAGACCACCAAAGGCGGCATGATCGCCGGTATCGGGGTGGTTCTGCTGTTCTGGGCCGTGATCAAAATGCTGGGCAATATCGAAGCCGCTTTCAATACCATCTGGGGTATCAAAAGCCATCGGACGCTGTTTCGCAAATTCAGCGACTACCTCTCAATGGCGGTGATCTGTCCGATCCTGATCCTGGCCGCGAGCAGTTTGACCACGTTTGTGCAGGGGTATCTCTCCCGGATGTCCACCCAGGTGCTGCCGGAAGTACTGAGCGGACCGTTGGTCAGTTTCATGGCGCGAATGCTGCCGTTTGTCATCATGTGGGTGCTGTTTCCATTTCTTTATTCGTTCATGCCGAATACCCGGGTACGGTGGAACGCCGCGGTTCCCGCCGGCATTCTGGCCGGGACGGCGTTTCAAATTCTCCAGCAGGGTTATTTGGCCTTGCAGATTCACCTGACCAGCTACAACACCATTTACGGGAGTTTTTCGGCCCTGCCGCTGTTCCTGATCTGGGTGCAGTTGAGCTGGATGCTGGTACTGTTCGGCGCGGAAATCTCCTGCGCCATCCAAACCTCGCCCGACCGGGAATTCGAACCGCTGGCCCAGGAACTCAGCCCGACGGCGCGAACCCGCGTGATGCTGACCATTGCGGTGGCGATGGGCCGGGCTTTCCGCAAGGAAAATACCGGACTGAATGACGAGACGCTGTCCGAAATAACCGGCATTCCGGTCCGGCTGGTACGCGATGGCCTTTACCGTTTGGAAGATGCCGGCGTCGTGGTCCGCAGCCAGGATCGCGAACTGTTCTACCCGGCGGTGCCGACCGATAAATTCACCGTGCCCGGCATTCTTCGTATGGTGGGCCGGCACGGCAAAGATTACGAGCCGCGGAGTTCGAACCCCGCCTTTGAGGCGGCTGACGGAATGATGAAGGAACTGGATCGGGAAATGGATGCTCCTGAATTGAATAAACCCCTTTCGGACATCGAAACGGCATGAGCGGTTACGATGCGATCATCATCGGGGCCGGG
>CALABZ010000243.1 GCA_937888615.1 uncultured Lentisphaeria bacterium
TTTAACCCGGGCTTTGGTTTCATCGTTAAATTTCCGCAAAGGTAATGTCACTATTTCACGACGAGCTCCAAGCTCCGGCAGCAATATCGCATTACGATGATCTTCAATGGCATAAAGTATGACTGAAGTTAATCTTTTGGCAACTTCCGTATTAGTGCCATCGGGATTGATGTCGCCGCAAGCGCCTGGCATGAATATGGAAAAAGTATCTGGTCCAAGTTCGGCGGAAAGCAGTTCAGAAACTAACCCAGGATAATCAGAGTGCCATTGCTTACCCCAAGTGGTGTTTGCATGACAGGCAAAATCATATAACAAAACCGTCTCACCACCTGCTTTCGTGGTAAAACTTAATATTCCCACTTCCGGGTCAACTGGCGCTGCTGCGCCCACGCACTGGACATTTTGGGGTGGAGCTAACCAATTATTTTGTTGTGAACCATCCTTGTAACAATAACGGCGATTACTCATGATCCCTTGTATTAAGCCTCGAGAGAAAAAAGGAAGAGCAGGCACTTTGCTCGCGTTAGCTCGTTTAACACAATCAACAAAAGTATCCATAGTATGTTCCAACCATACTAAATCTGTCAACTTCCAGGCTGTATATTGTTTCAACCATCTTCGGGTAACGGGGCCGGAATGGGTATGACTACAGGTCCAAACTATTCGATCAGCACTGATGCCGGTTTCAGCTGTAATTTGCTCAAGAGCCTTGGCTACAGTCAAGTGTTCAAGATGAATCAAATCAAACAAAGCATACACAAGATGTTGACCAGCTATCTCAATCACCATTACTTTAACTTGAAGAGGAAGTAACGTCCCTTCAGCTAAACGTTCACGTGGATCAAGATCCCCTGCCATTGCAATACCAATTGGAGGAGTAATATCCCCCACCGCAGTACCTACCTTTAATTCTTTACTTGTATTCATGAGTAATATTCCTTTTATATTGTATTCATTTAAAGTTTCTAAAAAAGCCAACATTTTTTTAGGTTCATCAGCTTTAATTTTCCAATACAATCCTTTCATTTTTGGTACTTTTATTGTGCGTTCACAAAATTTTACATATTAATTGATTTTATCGCATTTCCAATTCCCGTATTTTGGGCATAAAAGATATCAACCAATTCCTGACATGCATCCTTACATGAAATTGTAATTTGACCATTATTTTTTAACAATTCACGATCAATTTCAGCGCGCCTGACAAGGATACGCCAACGCCATTGCCGTTTTGCATAAACTGTCATTTTTCCCTCAATATTATTGAGAATCTCAAACGCATCCGGGAAATCAGCCTCATTTTTCCAGGAGCTTAATTGGTTTTTCTCCAAAATGTAAACGGCTTTAACAATATCATCCGCTAATTCTTTTTGATATTCATACGATGCATATTCTTTCACCGTTTCTAACGCTGCCTTATCTCCCCAAAAGAATTGCAGGCAGATAATTTTATTAATATCTTCATAGATTCCTTCGGAATATGGAAAACCTCCGGCTAGCTTATCTTTTGCACTATCCCAAATTAGTTGAAAATGATCCGGCATTGGGTTGGCTCCATACCCACCCCAAGGATGCATCTTATACATGCTGATTTCCGGAAAACTGACAAGTGGGAAATTACCAGGAACGCCGTTTTTGAGAATGTATTCCGGGTAATAATCTGAATTATCATCGGCAAGCAGAAAATCAATCCAATCCGGTCTTTGTTCTGTTACATATTTATCAAATTGTTCCCATTCTCCATGAATAAAATGGTCAAAATACCAGGTGGAAAGAATAATTTTGGTTTCAGAAGTTTTTTCTTTAATAACCTGAGCGATCTTTTTTGCACATTTTATAAATCCATTGCTACCCCATGGCGCACATTTGCTACAAGTGCAGCCGCCTTGATCATATGGCCAAATGACCAGGTAATCAAGTGTAACATCAGCAAATGCATCCATAATTTCACTTCGTGTTTGGACAATATAATCTTGCCCCTCCTGTGTATTGGGGCAAATTTCACAGCGATAATGATCACATGGTTCGGCAAAGTATCCATCATGACCGGCAGTCCAATCTGCACGAAGATGTTCTGGCCTGTTCTTATATCCTTCATTCGCTAAGCCCAGCAAAACTGCCCCTATTCCAACATTGTTAGCTGCTTTCAATATAACTTTAAGCCGATGAATCATCTCTTGAGCTTCCGGGGCGTCAATTCCGTTGAAATGATGCATATCAAACCATACAGCAATTGCGTTACATCCCCATAACGCCAGTGATTCAACATATTCTTCTATTTCAGACAATGGTGCGGCATGATAAAAATTGTGAAAATGGGTGGCGAAATAAATACCTCGGACTTTTCTTTTCGGTACCGATATTCCCTGCCAGTCAGACATGATCAGTTCATTTTCTTTAAAAGTCGAGGTATGCAGGAATTTACCCACCCCATACATTACCCCGCGCTCATCGCTTCCAACAATCAATACAGTATTGTTTTTTCTACCGATGCGATATCCTTCTTGACCAATCGAATTGTCTAAACTTACTTCAATATCGGCCTCCTTAATTTGATCGGTTAACTCAATAATTTCGTTACTGCGATTCTTTACTTCTTGCTTCAGAATTTTAACGGCTTTGCTGACAATTGGGAGACTGGATGCTGCTTGATTTACATATATTTTTTTCATGACTTCTTCTTTCTATTTTCGGTTGGTTATTCCGTTGGGTTCAATACCTCAACCCTCTGGGTCGACTTTAAGATTATCTTGAATCCGTGAAGGAATCACCGTGATTCCCTCATCTTGTTGTTCTGACTGAAAAATTCAGTCATTCACTTCTGATTTTCGATCATTTTTTTGAAAAAATCGCCTTTGGCGCGTCACTCGCGACCAGATTGTGCGATTCATCGTTCAAAATGACCGAAAATCCCGATTTTGAGGCGTAAGCCCCCCTTGGCCACTTTTATTACCACCTCCTTTTATTCATACTTGAGTTGTTGATGACTAACATCTTGTGTATATCTCTCGAAAACAGTCGAACCAGGGACAGGTTCGACTGAACTTCACAATTACAGTATTAGCGTGACGGGTGAATTTGCATCCAATGTAGATCAAATCCTGCAACACGGAACGCAACCGCCGCCTGGAAACTTCCACTTTCACCGGCAAGACATCTTGGCACGTCAACGCCTTCTGGCCAATTCGACACAAGCAGTTATAGGAGAGTGCCGCCAAATTTAAAATCAAAGCATTGGTGGCAAATTTGCCACTCGGCAGACGCTCTAAGCCCATGTCAGTTTTGAACTCACTGTGGAATTGCTCACTGGTGGCATGGACTTCACTAATCACCAAGTCAGGGAACTTCAAGCCAGGATTAAAGAGCTTGAAGATGAAAAGTCTCATCTTCAAACAGAACTTTCCGAAGCGCTCCAGGCTCCGCTCAACAGATATTCGAAGAAAGAACCGCCTGAAAACCCGAAGAAGCGCGGCGCTCCGATCGGTCATCAGGGATGGTTTCGCAGCAATCCCGATCATATTGATAAAACCGTCGATGTTTACCTTGATGTCTGTCCGCTTTGCGGCAGCGAAAATATTTCTCCGTGCAACCATACGACAGAACATATTCAGGAAGATATTGTTGACGGCAAACTTACTGCCACCTGCTTCGTACACTGTTATTACTGGTGTGTCGATTGTAAAAGTATTGTTCACGGTTGGGGTGAAAATGAAATCCCCAACGCCTTTGTCGGACCGGACGCAAGAGCCAAGGCTTCGTTTTTGCGTCATGAGATCAAAATCTCTTATAACGATGTTCAGCGAACCTTGCAGCATCTTTGTGGCTTGACCGTCGTTCCCGGTTCTATCGTCGGCTTTGATAACAAGCTTGCTGAAAAATCCAAACCTATTTACGATGGACTTAAGCAATCTTTGCGGAAAACTCAGTTCATTCATGCTGACGAAACCGGCTGGAAGCGTGACTGGCTTTGGATTTTCACTAATCCTGACATTCGCTTTCTCCATGATATTTTTCAGCATAAGCAATGCTCCATAGGCGGGAATTCTGTATCGGCGGAAAGGCAATTGATTAAATTGAAATTTCGTCCGAGCATTTCAGCAACTTTTTCCCAGCGTTCTTTCATATCCTTCATGTAAAGCCATGGCTTCCAGCCAAGATCAAGATACGTCTTTAGCGCGGCAACCCGGAAATCATCTGAGAGGAGAGAAAACGTACGGTATCCTTCCTGATAAAGCCGATGCATACATGCAACACTGACAGATTTTCCCAGATGATGTCCGCGCATTTCCGGGTGCGTCATAACCCAACCCAATACGCCAAGATCCGGAAATTCCGTAATGTCTGTTGTCTCCGCTCCGGCAGAAGCCGCGAAAAATCCGGTGGCTATTTCTTCGATAAGGAACATTCCCCTGGGAAGCACTTTTTTACGGTAGTTATGAAACTGCTCAACGGACCAAGTAGAAAAGCCCACTGATTCCCGTAGTACGTTGTAGTGATCCAGTTCGCTGTCCAGAATATTCCGCAAACGGAACCCATCTGCCACAACAAGTTTCGGCATGTTTGTTGTTTTGGCATTGAAAATCATTCTAAGTTGTGCCATTTTTTATGCTCCTATTCTACGAATTGGTTTTGTCAAAACCTTATTTGTTAAATTGTTATTAAGTTGTTATCTACGAAAGAGAAAGCTCTATGCGAAATTTCGTGAACGTACGAATTGTTTGAAATAGGTGCATCTGGGCCTAAATTGATATTCTCTAAAACAATCAATTAAAAGAGATCAGATGCAGAATAAAGGTACATCGGACTTGTCATTTGCCTAGATAGTGTCGTCAATAATTTAGAACCCAAGCGGCGGGCATGTTGACATTAAAAAAGGGCATATCCTTATTATGGTTGAACATTATCTTCCCAGTCGGCAACACTTGAACATCTGAAATATATTTATCAGATCCCCCCTTGCGTCCAAGCGCCTCCCGCAATCCATAACCGTCGACATCATCACCCACCGCACCAACCAAATACGTCTCAACGCCTTGCTTTCTCACATGATAGACAACATTTCGTCGGCCCCCCGCCGATAATCCGTCGTTCCGGGAATATATTCCAGAACAATTCACCAATCCCGATTATTATTTGTCTTTGCAAGTTTATTATCCTTATTGTATATTCACTTTAGAAGCCTGATTCGTCCCCAACTCCTTCTTTCTCTTCCAGTTCTTCTTTTTTCTCCTCTTCGGTACCAATGGAGAAAAAAGAAGAACTGGAAGAGAAAG
>CALABZ010000244.1 GCA_937888615.1 uncultured Lentisphaeria bacterium
ATCCGGAGGAATTGCGGAATATTTCGTATGCGTTCATGGGCAAGGGCGACATGCCGTATCACAGCCAGTTGGTCGAGGCGATCCGTGAGAATACCTTTTCGCACCTGGAACGGACGGAAACCAACCGGATCGCCACCCGGCTGGCGGTGTATTCCATCGAAAGCGGCAAGGGATGCTTATTCGACGGCGAGACGAATATCGATTTGAGCCGGAAATGGATTCATATCGAGCTTGGAAAGATCTCGCAGAGCAGCGATACGTTGAAAAATCTGGTCGGCATCACGATCAACAACCTGGTAAAAAACCAGATCATCAACATGCCGCGTTCGTGCCGGAAACTCTACTTGTTCGAGGAAGCGGCGCGATTCCTGACCTTTCCGGGCGCGGCGGAGATCATGAAGCAGTGCTATGCGCAATTCCGCAAATACTGTTGTGTGGCGGTGACAATCACCCAGGCGATCGCACAGATGTCGGAGTCCGGCGTCGGCCAGATCATCATGACGCAAAGCAAGATGTTCATCTTCCTGAAAAACACCGACGCCGCCGAGCTGAAATTGATTACCAACTATATTCCCTTGTCGGAGGAGGCGATCCGGAACATCATGAATTTCCCGTCGCCGGAACACCTGCCGCCGAACGACCGGTATTCCAGCTTTCTGCTGTATGCCCAGCGGGCCGGTTATCCGATCGTCGGCGTGGGACGGAATTATGCGAGTCCGGCGATTCTGGCGGCGGCGGCGACCTCGGGCGACTTGCACAACAAACTCCAGCGGATCATGAAACGCAAACAGGACATGCCTTATGCGCAACGGATTATCGAGGCCAGCGAGCTGCTGTACGAAACCCACCCGGCATTCAAAATCCTGAACGAAATCGAAGATATGGGGAACCCGCGCATCAAGGACCTTGCCCTGAACTTAAAAATTGAAATCAAAGAACTGTTGAAAGGAGGGCATATCACATGTTTATAAGAATTTTATGCGTGGCCGCGGCCACATTTTTCTGCGGCGGATTGGCGGCGGCGAGGGTCATTTACGGCAATCCGTCCGCGGCCACGGCCGTGATCACCATCCCGGAGGAATACGCCGGCATGACCGCGACCTTCATGGCGGTCGGCTACGGTTATCAGGGCGGTTCGAATATGGGATTCAATATGGTGCTGTACAATCCCGGCGGGCAGAAAATCGCCGCCGCCACCGCGACTTATGTGACCGCCGGCAGCGACGCCGCCTTCGACATGTTTCCGTTGCTTTATACGGCATCGCCGGTAAGCGCCGGGAATTATACGCTTCAGCTCCTGAATACCTACGACCAGAAGCGGATCGACAGTTTCCTGTGCATTGTCTGGGAGGCCGCCGGAGACGATGTGATGGCGCTGCAGGCCGACACCAATCAGGCGATGAACGGGCTTCGCGCTGAACTGGAGGGGAAATTGAATTCCAAAGCCGCCGAACTTCAGGAGGAAATCAATAAACTGAAGCAGGATTTGAATGACGCCGCCGCCAGGCATGACGAGGATCAGGCGGCATTGATACGCCGGATCGAAGACCATGAACGGCAAATCACGGAGCTGATTACGGAGTTGCAATTCAATCTGGCCCGGCTGGAGCGGCAGCAGGCGGATTACCTGGCACAGCTTGAGATGCTGAAGGTCGAGCACGGGAAAGACGTCGAAATGCTGAATCTGCAAATCGGCAACCTTGACGGCAAGTACGCGGCGGAAGTGGCGGCGATCAAGGCGGATATCACCGGAATCGAACAGGAATTGAACTCGCTGGAGTCCCGTTTTTTGAGCGGCGACCAGGTGCTGAAATCACAGATTGACTCGTTGATCAACCAGCATAACTCCTTGCAGAATCAGGTGAATATTGCCGAGACCCGGCATCGGAATGATGTATCGGCGATTCAGGCGCAGATCGACGCCAAAACGTTGCAGATTCAGACGGAGCATCAGGCCGATGTCAGGCGGTTGGAGCAGAGCATCGGCAATGTCGATTCGAAATACGCGACGGAGGTTTCATATATCAATAATGAACTGACGCAAATCAGCAACCGGATCACCCAGTTGACGAAAGATTACCAAGCCGGTGACGTTTCCTTGAAATCACAGATCGATTCTCTGTTGCTGACGCAAATCGACTTGCGGAATCAGTTGACGAATTTATCCTCGAATCACGACCGGGATGTAACGGATTTGCAGAAGCAGATCAACGAGAAAAATACGGCGCTGACGGATAAAATCAATACCGCCGTGGCGGATTTGCGAATGGAAATGGTGTCCTTGGAAAACCGGCACCGGGAAGATATCCGTGAACTGAAAGAGAACCTCGCGGCGGCGGAAGTTCGGCTGGAAGCGGAAATCAACAAGCTTGAACAGGCCGACCGGGATATCTATGACGAAATTTCCGGACTCAAGGAGAAGCAGGCCGATTATTATGCCCGGCTGGAAGTGGTCAGAGTCACCCATGAAAAAGACCTGGAGGCGTTACAAAAGGAGCTCGAAGCACTGGAACGAACCCATCGGGAGGATGTCGAAGCGATCAATGACGGCATCAGCCAAATTCAGGCGGAAGCGGATAAGCTGAAGGAACAGCATGAGAAAGACGTCGCCGCTATCCGGTCGGAAATTACTGCGGTTATCGATAAATTGGACGGTGAAGTCAAGAAAATCTATCTGGAGCTTGAAGCCCGTGAACAGGAATTCATCGAATACCAGGCGAAAATCACCCAAGCCATCGACGATCTCCAAACACAGATGACCCTGCTGGACAAAGCCGTTACCGAGCGTCTGAAAAACCTTGAAAACCGGATTCGTTACGCCGTGTATTCCGATGAAAAATTGGCCGGTCTGGTCAGGGAATACACGCTGGCGATCCAGTACAAGGAAACGGAAATCGCCGACCTCGAACTCGAAATTCGCGAATTTGAAGAAACGGGCAAGGACGCCACCGCCAAGCGGGAGCAACGCGACCGGAAACTGGACGAACTGCTGGCGCTTCGCAATGAATTGACCGATATCGAGTTTGCCATCCGGATCCGTAACGATGATTCTGAATTTGCCGTTCATGAAGCGGAAATCGAGAGTTTGAAAGCGGAACTGGCCGCCCTCCGGAATTCTTCGGAACTCCTGCTTCAGCAACTCGAAGAAAAGCTGATCGAAACCGAAAAACGTCTGTTGGCGCTATTGGAAGAGGCGCGGGAAACGTCTGCGACGGAAAATGCCGGTTTGAAGAAGGAATTGGACGACTTCAAAGCATTGGTTCAGGTATTCATCGATACCCTGCGCGAAGAACAGCTCTCCGGAGACGACGTATTGCGCAAGCTGATCGCGGAAATGGACGAAGCCCACCAGAAGTTGCTTTCCCAGTTGAATTCCGATTTCGCCGACCGGCTGGAAAAGCTGAAATTCGAGCAGGATGTACAGTTTGAGAACTTGCGCTCGACGATCAACAACATCGCGTATCAGCAGCGGTTCAGCGGCGGCGGCTCAAGTACGGGGTATGGCTTGCCGACAGTGCGCGATAAGGAAGTACCTTCCGACAATCGCGATCAGCGCGTCAGTCCTACGGAATCTCTGGATATTAACCTGAACTAAAAAGAAATCCGCCACCGGCCGCTTGGCCGGGCTGGGTCCAGCGCAGAAGCGCTGGTCGCCCAAAGGGCGAAATTCATTCCGCTCTTCGAGCGGGCAGCGTGTTCGCCGCTGCACCGCGCCCGGCTGGCAGCCGGTGGCGGATTTCTTGAGATTATGAACAAAATTGGAGGATTTATGAAACACAAAATCAGGTTATTTGCAATCATCGGGATGGGCGCAACGCTTTGCGGTTGTTCATCCGCTCAAATCGGTCGGACCTCAGCCACGGATCTGCTGTCTCCGGCTATGGGATTGGCGGGGGGCTTGGCCGGCATGTATGCGGCCGACGGTGAAAGCCTCGGCACGCAGATGGCGGCGGCCGGAGCCGGTACGGTCGGGGCGTTTCTGCTCGGGCAGTTCATTGAAAACAATTTCAAGGACGAGCGTGCCAAAGAGTATCGCGCCGGATATGACCTCGGCCGTTCGAATTCCGCCAAAGAATTGTATTGGACCTATCAGAAGATGCATCAGGCGAAAGGCGGCGAAAATCAACTGCAAATCAGGCTCTTCGAACTGCCGGCGCCATATCCGGACGACGGTGTCGGATACGTGCCGGACCGCATCACCTTGCCGGTCGTGCAGTGACGGGGGGATGTATGAAAAAATATCATTTCATTTTAATCGTATTTCTGCTGGTCTGCGGTTCCCCGGCATGGGCTTTCCAGGCCGTGCATGATGCCGTGTTGTACGTTCATAATACGGTGAAGGCCGTGCAGGATGAACTGTATCAGCAACTTGACCTGGATTTCCAGCTGGACCAGCTCGGTACAACCGGGGAAATCCTGCGGACTTCCATTGATACATTGAACGTGGCGAAAGACACCTACCAGACCGTGACGGATGTTTACGATACCGCCATGAATATTTCCAACTATATCGGCGATCCCGCAAAGCTCATATCCTATATGAACAGCCGTTTCTGGAATGAGCATGAAATCACGGCGGCGCTGAATATAGCCAGGACCGCCCTGAATATGAGTGACGGCGCGGTGGCCGCCACTGCCGATATCGAATACATGCTCCGGCAGGTCGATTATGCGGCCGCGGAAGCCGATATTAACCGTTCCCGTGATCTCGCGCACACGCAGAAGGGAGCAATCGCGGTCCGGCAATTCATGAGCGAATGGGGTCCGAAAGCCCTCCTGCAGTTGCAGGATTTGAACCGTGAGGACCAGAAATACAATGGTCGTGATTCGGACCTGACTGAAATGCAGTATGCCACGTACAAAAACGGTATCTGGCAATCGAATACGCTCGGGCAGATGTTTGCGGCGCAGACCGCGCATTCGGCGATGGTGGCGCAGCAGATGTATCTGGAAAATTCGATCCGCGACCGGGAAATGCTGGAACAGGCACAGGCGATTTACGACAGTCAGAAAACCCGTAAAGCCGGCGAAGAAGCCAGAGAGAAAACCGGTTCGTTTTCCGGTAATTTTATCGACACCTTTATCATGCGATAGGTGAAACATGTCAGGTTCAGTAACATTCAACAACATCACCCAGGTCATCCTGTCCGCGCTGGATACAATGTACCTCGCATGCATGGGATTTGCCTTCCTGATCATCCTGCTGTCGATATACCGGAACTACACACAATTCGGTGAATATTTCGGCCTGAAATACATGGTCGCCGTCCTGTTGACGATCGTATTTATCATCGTGTTTCCGAAGACGGCCGACTACTTGTTCAAGGCCATGCTCGAATGGAGCCGCGACGCCGGAAAACGGGTCGAGGAAATCATCAAAATACTTTTGAGTATACAGGCTAATGGTGGGTTTCTTGATGCTGTTGTCACAGGAATCGCCAATTTATTTTACAATTGTGCGGTCTGGCTGGGTAGTTTTATCCGGGACATCATGGTGCTGGTCTTGTGCGGCATTTTTCTTATAATGAAAACATTATCTCCAGTATTCATCGCATTTCTCACAGTACCGGAAACGAAAAGCATTGCCGTCAATTTTCTGACCATGGCGTTCGGGCTGATTATGATGCCGTTATGCATGTTGTTCGGTGATTTATGTTTAGTTTGGGTGATCTGCCAAGTTTGGGAACATTTTGGGCTGGCTTCCGCCGCTGCAGCAGGTATCGGAACTGCTGGTGGAGCAGGCGGTGCTTTAGCGGTACTTGCGGCGAATCCGCCTGGGATGATTATAGTCGCCGCCGGGGTGGTTGGAGCCCTCTTTGCTTTCGGTTGCGTATTTACCTTGTTGTGCATTATCATGTATGTGGGAATTCCGTGGGCTTGTCTCTCTCTTTTCAGGGGGGCCGGAATCGGAAATGCACTGGTGATGTCGCTGAACACCGCCGCCAACATCATGCAACTCGGCAAAGCAGGCCATGGAGCGGAGAAAAGTTTGGGAGCCCATTTGAGTAGCTGTAAAAGAAAATCCTCAAATAAACCTCAAGATGATGGAGGTAGAGAATGATTCTTTTAATTTCCATCATATGTATTTTTGGTACGTTCACCATATTTCCTGGCAACTTCCTCTTGGAATTTATATTGTTCCTGAATGGCCTTCTGTTTTTCGTCTTCGGCCTTTTTTCTGGCGGCAGCTTCCTGCTCCATCAGACGGGTTTGCTTGGCGATGTTTTCCTTCGTTTCTTTGGATTCGCCGCAACCGAAGGCAAATGTTCCCAGAAGAATCGACGCGGTGAATGCACGAATAATAATGTTTTTCATATGAACTCCCCGTTTTTTTGTTCAGACGATATAATCTGTCCGGTCACGATCCGGGCCGGACAGGTCAGGGAGGCAAGTATCTATGGATAACAAGAAACAAAACCTCACAGTCTATGACCTGGTGAACCGTGAACGGAACCTGATCTCTCTATGGTTAACTTATCACCTTATGGTTTTCATTACAATAGGGATGGGCACATTTTTTGCGTACAAATACATGCTGATGCCGGACCGGGTGCTGGTGCTCGGACGCGACCGCAATATCTATATCGGCAATTCCGCGCCTGTGGAGTCCGGGCTGGTGTTGGAAGATGTCGCGCTGCGGGCGGCCTATGCGGTGTTGGCGAGGCGGTACGACGACCGGAACGAACGAGCGTTGGAAATGGTTTTCACCAAACGCGGCCGGGGACAGGCGAAAAGCTACCTGAGCTCGACCCACGAGATGTTCAAGGAGCGCCGGCTTTTTCAGGAGATTGACTCCTGTGAGGTGCAATACTCAAGGAAGGACGGTCAATATTTTGCCTTGGTAAAAGGTGTTTTAAGGCGGAACGGCGTGTATTTCGGGCATCCGTACACTCAGATGCGTGACTTCGCCCTGATGATGCGCCTGGAGCGTTCTGCAAACGATAATGAACTGCCGTTCAAGGTAGCCGGAATGAGATTCTACGAGGAGGAAACAGAGAATGAATAACGATCCCAGTTATAAAAGCAAAAACAAGCTGTTGTCAAAACTGATGATGGTGTACATCCCGCTGTCGTTCCTGACGCCGGTGATGATGTACCAGCTTCGCGACAACAACCGCCTGATCGTCATCGACGGACGGCATTCGTATCACATTACCGAGTATGCAGACAAGGAGAAGCTGATCCGGCTTTACGAGTATACGGCGCGCCTGGCGACCGATGCGTTTCTGATGCGCAATCCGAACGGACTCGACCGGGCGGTGCTGTTCGACGAAATGTACATCGGCAAAGCCCGGCAGGCGGCACTTGACCAGCTTCGAGCGGAGACCGTTCAGTTCGGCATCAACGAGATTCATCAGAAGGTCGAAATTTTGAACATCAAAGTACTGCAGGCTGACAGCCGCAAATCGTTTGTACGGATCGAGGGACAGCTTATCCGGTCGTTCACGCAGAATGGTGAGCGCGGGGCGTATGCGGTGAAATTCGAGGTGGCGATGAGTCTGGCGACCAATTATGACCTGGCCCAAAACGCCGTTTATCCATTTGTGGTTACGGAAATGACGTACCGGCAAGATGAAATAAAACAATAATCATCGCCGCTGGCGAAATCGGGATTCCGCTCTGTGAGCGGGCAGCGTATTCGCCGCTGCACCGCGCCCGGGTTGCACCCGGTGGCGGACTATTTAACAAGGAAGAAAGGAAACAGATATGTTGAAAACACGATTGATGTTCATTATATTGGTCATGACCAAACTCATGGGAATATATGCCGGTTCCGACTCAGTGGAACACATGAACCGGTACAGGGAGTTCCAGCTTGTTCCAGGCGAAATATACAGGATAAAAGTAAAAAAGGACGATGGGGTTACAACTGTAACGTTTCCGTCGGCGATTTCCAGAATTGCCGGCGTAAATGTTGCGGCGAATGGTTCCGGCGACTTTCTGATTGCGGCCAAGGCGGGAAGCCATTATTTCAGCCTGGTCGCACTGAAGCCCGGCGTGAGTGGCACGCTGACCGTGGTTTACAATCGGAAAACCTATATCCTGTATCTGGTCCATGACGAAAAAGAAGCCGATGCTGCGGCCAACTTTACCGGTCCCGGTGGCGGTGGACGCCGCATGTCAGGCGGCAACGGGGTGACTCCGGCCCGGCTGCTGTCGCTGATCGACCTCTCCAAAGCATACGACCTGCTGCTTCAGCGTTATCCGCATGAACTGCGCGATTCCATCCGGGCAAAAAACAATCGGATTTTCGACTTCGGCAAATTCACCATCGAGCTGAAGGAGGTTATCCGTTACAACGCCGAAGATACACTCGTCTTCAAGTTGCTGATGCGTAATCCGTCCGAGGAAGAAATCCTCTATGATAAGTTTAGTTTTTCCGCCCGGGTTGCCGGAAAATCCCACCCCATGAGCGCTGCCGATGCAAGCGGCATCATGCCCCCGAAATCGGCAACCTGGGCCTTTTTCGCCATTACCGGCACGCCCACCGGCGGCAGGAATAATTTTTCTCCGGACAATGACTTTATCATCGGCGTTACTGCAAAGTATATGGAGGAAGAGTTTCGCTCTGCGAGCGACCAGCGCGTCTCCGCTGGACCGAGCCCGGACACGGTCCGGCCCGATGATCTTGTAGAGGGAGGTGAACAATGAATTTGCGGGAGATCAGTAAAAAAGTTCGCAGTCCGTTCGGCAAAGCCGTCATCTTCCTGATCGTGGTCCTGCTCCTGACCTTGGCGATCATTCCGTTTCTGATACGGGACGATGCCGGAAAACTGGAAGCAGGCGATCTGGAAAAGCGTTCCGAAGGCACCTATGAAATCCAGAGTTCGATCAAACCGGTCCAAAGCGGCAAACAAGCTGACATGGGGAAAACTGTCGAAAAGAAAAATCCGGGCGTAATCGGCGAAACGAAAACCGGAGTTTCGGGAAAAACGTCAACCGCGTCTGCGCCGCGTCCTCCCGTGGATCGCTCGAAAGGTTCGGATTTCAGGACACCGATGCGCAGTACAGCTCCGCCGACAGGCCCGATAATCACGCTCATCGAAAGCGAAAGTTCGAGCAGCAATAATGTATTCATCTCGGAACGCTTTGCTCCGTATGGACGAATGATCTCGTGCAAGATGATCAATACGGTTGAGTCCGGCAATGCCCAGACGCCGTTGATCGCGGTCGTAACCGAGGATCTCTGGTGGATCAATGCGAGCGGTGAGAAAAAACTGGTTATTCCGGCGGGAACCGAAGTGCATGGTTCCATCGACGGTTCGAAGCCGGTCCGAAACCGCCTGATGACCGGTAATAATTTTGTCCTGGTCTGGCAGGCTTCCAGCGATATGGTCGGATTCGAGCTTCAACTGAAAGGCATTGCGTTGGAGAAGTCCACCTATCCGGACAATCCGATGCTGGCGGCAATCAGCGATATGAGCGCGGGCATTCCCGGCCAGGTGGTATCCAATGAGAATTTAAGCAAATTCATGATGTATACGCTGGCGTTTGCGCAGGGCGTGGCCCAGGGATACCAGACGACCGAGGTGTATACCGATTCCGGCGTGACGGTTTCATCGCAGGACGGAACGACCGGAAACGCCATCGCCCGCGGCACGGAAACGTTGGCGCAGACCATGCTTCAAGATATATCGCAGATGATCGCCAGGGAATCCTATTACATCCGGGTGGCGGCCGGCACGGAATTTTATCTGTTCGTCCGACAGGTCATCAATCTGGATGACGCCAAGATTGCCGATACGTTGCTGAATAAGCTCGAAGAACAGAAAATCCAGGGTGAACAGCCCCGACAGTCCCATCGTAATATCTTGAACTCGTTTTCAAACAATAAATAAGAGACGCTGCGGGTCGTACCAGCACGCAGTCCAGCGCGCGGACTGCGCTGGTCGCGCAAAGCGCGAAATAATTGCAGCGTTCCGCCGCTGCACCACGTCCGGGCACGGCCCGGCGCGACTGGACTTTAATGAAAAAGGAGAGAAATCATGTTCGAAAAATCAATTGTCCTGATTGCATCCGCATCGGTCATTTTCGGCATAACCGCCGGATGCCAAACCAGGGAAAAACCGCCCGGGCCGCAGGAATTTACGCACGTCCCGGTATTTGTGGCGGCGAGTACCATTCCCGGCGACAGCCAGGAAAAAATCATGTTCGACAGCCGATTGAAAGCCTATGCGGTCGGTCGCTACCTCGATCCGGCCAGCCGGACGGTCATGCACGAACAGCACACCGTCTACCGCGTCGAACAAACGCCGCAATGGAATCTGATGCCTCAGCCGGACGCCGATCCGGTAATGCTTGCCCAGCGGCAACGGCAGGAGCGCTACGCCAATGCTTTGACCGGCCAGCTCACGCTCGCTGTTCGCGACATGCAAATCGCCAGGAACTCGGTTAACCGGCTTGTCGAGCAACAGGCCAACGATCAGGAACGTGCCGCCAAGCTCCAGACAAAATTGGACGACATGACCCGAAAATACGGTTCCGTGTCGGATAACATCGCAAAGTCCGCCGAAGTCATTCGCAAACTCGAAAACGACGTGCGGAAGATTCAGAAGGAAAACGAAATCATGAAGCTTCAACTGAAGCGCAACCGGGAGTCGAAAAATGATGAAAAATGAATGGATTCAATGGCTGGCCCTTCTGTGGCTGTTCCTGCTGACGCTCATAAACCTCTGTCTGATCGATTATGTGCAGACGCTTCACGCCGAGCAGAAAATGCAGAAAAACATTCTGGCAAGCCAGACCGAAATCATCGCCCTGAATACTGTAATGCTCAGAGCTGTCGTTTTCCCGGAATCGAATGCAACCGGGGAGAATGAATGATAAAACGTCCGGACATTAGGGGCCCTCCGAAATATTCTCCGCACGTCTCTATCGGAAACTCGAAATGATCCGGATTTATAAATACAAAAGAGGTAATTATGAACAGAATCAATAAAAATCAGCTTGCCAAACTTCGGAACCTGTATAACAACGGTCAGGTTCATATTCCTTCGAGGGGGCTTCTCGAAGCGATGAGCCCCGAGGAGCTGGAAAGGTTCATCAAGGAAGCGGAACGGACGCCGAAACGGACCTACAAGCTTCTCGGCAAGAGGCTTCGCAAATCGCTGACCTACATGATTAAAAAGGGTTATTTGGATATTCCGCAGGAAGACTTGGAGTTTATGAGCGAAGAAACGGGAGAAAAGTATGACTGGATGGGGGCCGCCCCGGATTTCAGGGGGATGAACTGTACTCAGCGGCAGTGCAAGCGGCTCCGGACAATGATGAGAAAAAATCTTATTGACCCCATCTCGGAAAATGAGCTCAAAAGTCTCTCTTTTAAGGATGCGGTAACGCTGATCCGGACGGGAGATGAACATGCAATGAAAAGGAAAAACAGGAGGACCTGAATATGTCATTATTGTTTATGACCGCAGGAACCAAGGGCGGAATTGGCAAGACCATGACCGCCACTTTGTTGGCCGACACCGCATTGATCAATGATATGCAGGTCGTTTTGTACGACTGCGACAATGAAAATGAATCCTTGAAAAACTCTTATCTCACCCCGGCGGAAAACTGCCGGGTTGAGACCGTAAAAATGTCAAGCGACGAAGTGGATATGGATTATCCGCTGGATTTTGTGGTCAATGATATCATCCGTACCGAAAGCGGTTCGGAGGATAAATCGAAGAATGTTTATATCGTCGACATGAAGGCGGGGACAACCCATTATACGCTGGAATGGCTGGAGGAATTTCCGTTTGAGGATATCCGTGAACTGGGAATTAAAATCTACATCGTCGGTTGCGTTACCGCCGATTTCGACAGTGCGCACACTCTGTCCCGCTGGATCTACCGTTTTGCGCAGGATATTCAAGAGCGTAAGCTGCATTTCCTGATCGTGAAAAATCCTTTCCAGGGGAATAACTTCGACTGTTATGATGAGGTTCTGGCCGACAGCATTGATGTTGAATCCGGCTCGAACCTGGTGGTTGAACTGCCTGATTTCGGGCATCGTTATTCCAAAAAGCTGAAAGACCATCATACGACATTCGGTCAGGTGGCGACAGGAAAAACGGTAATCAGACAGTTCGATCATATGGACAGGCACCGGGTCAAAAGCAGTTTCCGAAAAGTAAAGAAGGCGTTTGCCACTGTCTGGTCGCAGTCCACAGCACTTGAAAAATCGAAGCAGTGAGGCCATTATGGAAAACTCCCCGCTAAATTTCTTTGAAGAAGATTTGCTGCTGCGGCTGGTCGCGATGGGCGCGACACCGCCGGTCGAACTCAGCACGATGAATTCGGAAAAGCTGGAAGATATCGTGGTCAAATTCCCGACTGTATATGCATATCAGTTCAGGCTGAATGATGCAGACGGAGAATCCCGGAGGGTATCGTGTTACGATATATCACCGGAAGGACTGCGGCGGCAGGTTTTTCAGGCATTGGATAAGCGTGACATCATGGAGGATATCGATTATCAAACCAGTCATGAATATTCGCCGGAATCCTGGATGGTTTACCTGAGAAACGATTTCGACACCGTGGATGCGGACGAAGTCTGCGAGATGTTCGCCAAGTGGGGAATTCATTTGGAACCGGAACGGGTCAGCAGGGGATTCTCTGCTGAATTCGGGGAGAATTTCGAATACAACAACCGGGCACTGCAGGAACGGCAGTTTGATTTGCTGTCGCGCCTGTCCGCGGCAGGTTTCATTGAAGGGGCTGACTTCGATGCCGTAACAACCAAAGAAGCAGACCGGATCATCAACGGCTTGCCGTCGTTGACGCAGGCGACATTGCTGTTCGAACTGGAAGACGGTTTTGTCCATGAAAAATTCATCAATGTCGATGAATTTTATCTGAAAGACGTCTACATGGGCGTGGCGCATGAATACAATTCATCGCTCCAGGTGGAGGATGCCATCGGCGATGGTTTTGAGGAAGAATTCAATGTCGGCGACATTTTGAAAGACACTAATTATGAAAAAACGCAAAAGGTTATCGGGGCCGGAACATCGACCCTCGACAAGCAGATTCGAAAATATTTCGATGAGCATCCGGACATGGAGGATAAACTCGTCCATAAATACATCGAAACGACCGGTGGCATGGCGTGGCTGGATTATTTCAAACAGAATGTCCAGGATGCAAGTCCCGGTGATGTCGGCAAGACATTCGCACCCTTGAAACGCGCCTTCAAAAATTGGGGATTTGAAGTAAAGAACGCCAAGCCGGAATTGGCGTTTCGGGATAATTTCCAGTTGAATATGGATGAGGCCCGGCTGAAATTCCAGGCCAAATTGATTCAGACGGTGGTGAGGGCCGGGATTGCCGCGCCAATGGCCCTGAACGATTGGCGGAACCTGAATTTGGATATTGCCGAAAAATTTATTGCCGGGATACCCTTGCTGCCGGACCAGAATCATCCGGGTGACTGGCTGAAACTGTTCCAAAATGAAGCTCCCAATGCATTGGAAATGAATGATTTGAAAATTCAGTTCGATGCGGCGGGAATCATGTACGATGAGGCCCTGATAAAGGTGTCATTTAAAAATTCGCTCCCAAAAACAAAACAACAGAAAGGAAACGGAAAAATGTTTGAACCCACAGTAGAAGATTACAAGAAAATGATGGGGCGGCTGCGGAGCAAAGGTCTGCCGCACATACCGCCGGAAGAATGGAAAAATTTGGCTTTGAGCAAAGCACAGGAACTGGTCAGGACATTCGACGAACAGCCCTCGGAAAAACAGCTTAATTTGATTCGGGATATGTTCGCTGAAGAAAGGCTGGATCCCGGGAAGGTCGAAATCGATGTCATTTCCAAAATGGAAGCAACGATGTTCATCGACCACGCGCCCAAGCTGGAATTTTCGAGGGAACAACCGGCCAATCCGATGACCGACGACACCAAAAAAGAACTCCGCCGTTTGATTCAGCAGGAAAAAATCTCCCATATCCCGCTGGGCAAATGGAACACGATGTCCGAGGACGAAGGGCGGCAGAAAATCGACAATGTCCGTGCCCGGACGCCTGCCACGGAAAAGCAACTCGATCTGATCCAATCGGAAATCGACGCCGGCAATATCACGGTTAAAGATTTAGCCAAGTTTATCCACGCGCCGAATATCGGCAAAAATGAGATTAATAGTCTGAATATGTTCCAGGCCGGAAAAATCCTGGAAAACAGGCCCGCTTCTCCCGCTCAGAAAGAGCAGCTTCAGAAGCTTATGGATTCCAAACGGATCGAACCGTTGGAGATGACTGGCCTCACCATGGGGGAAGCCAGCCGCAAGCTCGACGAAATCTTTAAGAGTCCTCGTGAAGGGCGCGATCCCAACGGCCCCGCCACCGAGAACCAGAAAACGGCGTTGAAGGAGCTTTCGGCCAGTAAGGAAATTCCGGAAATCTCGCAGAAAGAGCTTGAATCAATGACGTTCGAACAGGCAACCAAGCGCCTGGAGGAAGCTCCGGCGACCAAAGTCCAGATGCGGGCGATTTCCCAATTCGTCAACGAAGGCAAACTCGATTACATTCCGCCGGATGTTTACGCCAATTTGAAGCGCGGCGAGGCCTCGGTGCTGGTCCAGGTCGGCAAAGGAGATTTGCCGAAAGAGAAGCAGCCTGATTTTTCAGGACGGGAGTATCCGGCATCCGATTCGCAAGTGAAGGTGCTGGAGGACCTCCGCGAAAAAGGCAAGATTCAGGAAATTCCGCAGAATCTGACCAGTAAACAGGCCGATGCCATGATCAAAGACGCCACCAACAATGACCCGGTTGGAACCAATCAGATCGGGATTCTCGAAAGCAAAATCGCCCAGGGATTTCTTCCGCAAATGAGCGACGATGAAAAGAAAAGCCTGAATCGGGGCCAGTTTCTCGATCTGATCGAAAAAGCCAAGGTCAAAGAACAGGAAATCGTGGGAAAGGACCGGAAAGCCCCGGAGCGGCCGAAACCTAAGGGGCAAAACAAGGACAAATCACCGGTCAGGTCCCGGTAAAAAGCGCACAATATGCCCGGCTCCGACCGGGCTCTTTCAGGAGCGAACAGCATGAGTGAAGAAAAAGAATTCTGTTTACGCGACGCCGCGGTAGCGGCGGTCATGGCGGCGGAAGGGCCACGGGCGAAAATCGTCGAACTGCTGACGAAATACCAGGAAGCCGGACTGGAAGACGATATCGTTTATGCCATCATTTTTGAGCTTGAAATCGTCATGCGCGTTCAGGAAAAGATTAACTTCATGAACCAGCAGATGAACGAGTTGATGTTGACCCGGCTGGAGAAATTATGCAATGCGAATCAGGAAAAAATGCTGGATATCGTCAATCGCCAGCAAATGACCGCACGTTCGCAGTTCCGGCGGCTGATTGCCCTGCATCGCGAAAGACTCCTGACCCGGTTGATCATGATCTGCGCCCTCGGCTGCATATCGATATTCGCCGGATTGGGTGTGTTTTACTTTTATATTCTGGTGGTATGATAAGAATGCGAGGGGACTCCGCGCTCCCTCGCGCCCCCTCGGCCGCGGGGTTCGGGGCTGCGTAAGCCCCGAGTTCCGCACTCTTAAAATAGGGAAAACACATGTCAATATTAGACACCGAAATTATGGATTTTGAAGGTAATCCATGGACCACACGGGATGCCTCGACCGGGCTGATCTGCTTCGGTATGACCGGTAGCGGTAAATCTTCCGGGCCATTGAGGAGCATCGCGATCCGGTATCTGGAACTTGGCTACGGGGGAATCGTCTTTTGCGCCAAACCCGATGAATGCGAGACATGGGAAAACTATGCACGTGAGACCGGGCGTGAGAAAGATATTATTAAGCTGAGCAAAGAAACGTTCAGCTTTCTTGACTATGAATTTTCCCGCCCGGCAGAGGAAGGCGGCGGGCAAGTCGAAAATGTGGTCGCCATCTTCCTGGAGGTGGTCAAAATTTCCAAGGACAAAAAAGCCGGCAACACCAACGACGAATACTGGGAAAACGCCATCAAACAGTTTCTGCGTAACACCATATCGCTGCTGGTCATGGCCCGCGAACCGGTTACATTGCCGAATATTAAAGCCGCCATCGATACCGCATTGCGTTCGAATGAAATCGCGGAAGATTTGAAGGAATATTTCGCGAAATTCACTTTATTCTGCGGAATTGAATATGGCGATGTAATAAGACAAGCTCCGGGCGATGCCGGATTTGAAACGGCCATGCGGAAGTTCGATGAAGATATGGATAAGATAAATGGTGAACGCAATGAGGTTAAGCAGACGGTCAGCGCGGCGCGACAATATTGCAATTCACTGATGATGAAAGCTATTTATTTTGATAACCATCATTCGCCGGACTATGAACTGGCCTGCAATTACTTTCTGGTTGAATTCCCGCAGCTTGACGAGCGGACACGCAGTAATACGATTTCATCGTTTACGGTGCTGGCCGACAGTATGCTCCGGGGTGAGTTCCTCCGCTGTTTTGGATCGGATAGCAGTTCTCTGATCCTGGAGGATATGTACCGGAAAGGTAAAATCCTGATAGTGGACCAGGACGTCAAACGGCATGGGCTGGTCGGTCAAATGACCGCCGCCATCATCAAACTCTGCTTCGAGAAAATGATCGAGCGTCGCGAAGACATCACCGATCCCAATGCCCGCCCGGTTTTTCTGTGGGGGGACGAATGCCAGTTTTTCGCCTTGGACTATGATCAGAAATTTCAGACTACGGCCCGTTCCAGCCGAACCCTGACCGTATACGCCACCCAGAATCTTGATAACCTGTATGATGGCTACGGCAAGGAAAAAGCCAATTCCCTGATCGGTAATCTCGGCACGAAAATCTTCTGTCAAAACGGCGATCACACCACCAATAAATGGGCCGCCGATTCCATTGGTCAGGAAGTGCTGCGCCGTCACAGCCAGAACATCGGCGACAGTAAATCCGGCTCCATGAAAGGCGATTACAATAAATCCGACAACTTCACCGAAGGCTGGTCCGAGCAAAAAGATTACAAAGTCGATATCGTCGAATTTACCACGCTCCAGACCGGCGGACCGCGCGGTCAATGCAAGGTCGGTTACATCTTCTGGCAATCCGGCCGCCTCCTGAAAAACGGTGACGTTTTTGTTCGCGGCGCGATCAAACAGAAATGCCGCAAAATGTGCGGCGCCCGCTTCGAACGTCGCTGTCCGCCCGTTCCAAAAGCCGGCAGCAAAGACACTCCCAAAGGCCTCGGTATTTATTGGTACGATTATATCAACCTGGCCGTCTTCATCCTCTCCTTATCCGTGACCGCCTGCGGTGTGTACTTGATTTACGTCGAAGAAGATCACCTGTTGCTCGAAGTCCCCGAAGTCGGCATCGTCACTGTGGCGACCATCCTGCTCTGGTTCTCCGCCTTTGCCATGGACACGCTTTGGGGTATTCTCAAAACCATTTGCGAATTACTCTGGTTCAAACTCCGCAAAAAACACCGTCGTAAATGCAAAGTCATCAACCGTGTCCCACTGGTCGTTTTCACCTGGCTCTATTTGCTGTTGATCCTGATCCTGGTAACATTGCTTCAACAGCACATCTATGAAAACGCCCCATTTCAACACCTGATCGGCTTCGGCGTATTATCCAGCCTCGCCCACCGCTTCCTGAAAAGCGCCGGCGGCCGCGCCATCCCGGTCAATTAATCAAACTTTTCGTCAGTGATTCCAAGATAGCTTTTCAGCTCGCCAACAGTCCGCATTTCAAAGTATTCACGAAGGTCCTGAAGAGTCCAACCAACATATTTCAGCTGGAAATAGCCAAACGTCCTTCTCAGCATGTGTCCACCGAAACGCTCACTTGAAATACCGCTCGCTTCCGCTGTTTCCGCCAGAAAACGCCGCCCATATCCGCCGCTCCACGGAATCGGCGGTTTATTTTTCTGACAGAATTCATTGTTCTGAAAAAGATAAACTTCATCCGGATATTTTTCACGCATTTCCCGGATCAGATCCTTGCATTTGTCGGGAAATAAAATTTCCCGGTGCTTCTTCCTCTTGTATCTGGATTCCAGCAATATATACATAAACTCCTTGGGACGCCCCTTATCTTTCAAATGAACCGATTTTAACTGTAAATCTTCGTATTTAATCCGAAGAATTTCGTCTATGTCCAGACCGGTTCCGAGCGCCATTAGAAAAAACAGATACTGCTTATCAGTATAGCGCCCCTCTCTCACCCCTTTCCGTATTTTGCGTTCCCATTTCGCTGTAATCGAGGGATTTTCAATGATCTTGACATTCATACTTCGTTCTCCAGTTCAAGTAAATTTTCTGATACTTCTTTACGCTGTTCACTGAGGTTCCGGGATAATCGCTTCCACTGACTCCTTCCGGCAACGGATGGTTTTCGATAAATTGCAGCCGCGCCTTCTTGCGGACCGTCTTTTCAGGCAAACCCCGACCTGAAAATTCACGGTAATACTCGTCATATTCCTTGCCCCATTCATACCAGAGATAGTGATAGTTATATTGTTTCTGCTCAAGCTGTTTAAGCTGAATTTCCGCCGTCTTCAACACTTCCGGCGCTGAAGCCAAATGCATGAATTCTTGCCGGTGAATATCCATCCAGACCACCGATAAATCATACATTGCCAGGGCAAAATCATTTTCGGGTAAACCTGCCAATTCCAATGTTCTATTCAAAAAATCATATATTTCTTTCAACATTGCATGTATATCGTCTGGCGGAACCGGAAATTTTTTCATTTTCTCGATAAAACGCTCCGGCTCATCAAAATTCCGAAAAGTGTTTACCGACCATCCCGCGACAAAACGTTGAATTTTTTCATCCCTGAGAAATACGGAAAACTCAACCAGATAACCGTGAATTTCTGGAAAATCGCCGGACGGATGATAGAAATACAACAGATTATCCAGATAATAACCGGCCAAATTGCAGGCGGTCTTTGCCAGAAAAACATTCCGCGGTACTTGAATAGACAACGGCGGAAAAACACTTAAAGCCCGCATCGACACCAATGCAGGCTTTTGCTGATAAATATCAGGATATGCATCTTCCAGCGTTTTCATCGCAAAATACGTTTCCATTACTATATATAAG
Source organism: uncultured Lentisphaeria bacterium (assembly GCA_937888615.1). Taxonomy (GTDB): domain Bacteria; phylum Verrucomicrobiota; class Lentisphaeria; order Victivallales; family Victivallaceae; genus UBA5239. The sequence continues at coordinate 19,077 of CALABZ010000244.1, forward strand.
ATAACGTATTTTGTAACTATTTCAAGATTGCCGGATCGATTTTATTTGTTTTTGTAGTCTTCAATCAGCTTGATTATACTGCTCTCATGAATCAGTACCTTCTTAGCCGCCAGACGGGAATATTGCAGCTTGCCGGTCTTCATCCAGGTATAAACCGTTTTCCGGTCAACCCGCATGATTTCGCAGGTCTCTTTGATCGTTTTATACTTGTCCAGCCTGGGCTTCAGAAATTCTTCCTGCGCCGGATTCGTCACGCTTTTTATTTTCGCTTCCATATCCGGAAGTTTTTTGATCAACTCCAGATCGGATTTACTGATAATACCGCTTTGGACCAATGGCTTCAACACATTTACTATTATATTCATGTTCGTTTTCATATAACCTCCTTGTCGAAAAGGAGATTATAACCGCAAAAACACATAAATCAATACATTTACCGAACCCGAACCGTCAAGCTCCGAAGATTGACGGTTTTTATTCAGGAATCAGATATTCGGAGCCTGTTTCAGGAAGAAGATTTTTTTCTTCACCGGTAATTTGCAGAAGCAACGCATGCACCTTATCGACAATCTGATCGGGAGCAGATTCAATGTATTCGGCGATCCGTCTGCGCAACTGTTCATAAGTCAGGACATTGGACACACTATAGGATGTCAGCAACCCTCTCATTCGCGTCAAACCTTCAATGCGGGCCTTTTTGTCGGCGTGTTTCTGATAGTGCTCCGTCATTGACTGGCTGAAATGCCCGACGATACTTTTTATCACCGGCAACGGAACCCCGCGAATCCCCGCATAGTAGCAAAAACAGTGCCGCAACGAATGAAACCCCTTGACGGACTGCGCCTTCTTGCGTCCCGGAATCTTTTTCTGCGTGATGATTCCCAGCGAGTTAAGATAGTTCTGAATTCGATTGTTCAACGTATTACGGCGATGGTAATACAGCTCCGCCGCTTCCGGTATAATATATTCCTCCTGTCCGGAGTTCTGGTATTGCTCCTTCAAAAATTCATTCAATTCGTGCTCGATCGGAATTTTTACCCAGGTCTTGGTTTTGATCGTCAAACGGATAATTTCACGATGCAGAAAATCCGGCTCCTCCGCCAACGGACTGAATTGCTCTATTTCCGTCCAACGCAGCGTTGCCGCATCGCTCAGACGTAATCCGGTGAATATGCCGATCATAAACAACTGCCTGATTAGTTCCGGTGGATTTTCAAAAATCAAATGCAGCTCTTCATCCGTGAAAATATCCCGTCCCTCCGGATTCAATTTCAACGGATGAATCTGATGAAAAGGATTCTCCTCAATCGTATAGCCCAGTTCCGAAAGCAAATAACTGAATACCGCCTTGCAGGTCGAGTGGTACCTGTTCAACGTCGTATTGCTCAACGATCCGCCATAGTCATAATCCCTGAATTTTTTGCGTACCGGACAATTCTTCTTCACATAGGAAATCTTCGTATTCCAGCGACCGTTCCGGCGGATGTGGGCAATATACGCCTCCGCATGAACCTTATCGACCTCATCCAGCGTCGTCAAACGGTAATTGTCTTTCACGAAACTGACGAAATCTTCCCAATAACGCCGCGTCACCTTCAATACGCCATTCGAAGCCACCCGCGCATGCGGCTTGGTCAAATGCCGGTCAAACGCATTGTCCAGTGTGATCGTCAGCCTGGCCTTCAGCTTTTTCAATTTCGCCCTTTCCGACAGATATTCCTCCCGCGTTTCGATTTCAACCAACTTCTTTTTATTGTCCAGAAAAACCTTCGCCGCCTCTTCCGCCTCCGCCCGTAAACTGATACTCTCGTTCTTGACAGTCTTCAACGGCGTACACTTCCGCTTCCCGTCAATATCCGTATATTGCAGATAAAACTTATTCTGAACCTTGAATACCCGCCCCATACCATTATTACGCCTTTTCTTTTTCATATTCACTCCGAAGTTTAAGCCTTTATCACAGATGCTCCTGCAAACCAACGATTTCAACCAAAACAAAATATAAAAACCGTCAATCTCCGGAGCTTGACGGTTTTTACCATTTCAAGTGATAAAATGAGCGGAAAAATTATTTTGCAAATTTTTGCAAATTTCCCAAAAAGGTGATCCGTGGAAGTATGTTTCCGAGCGTGGCGATGTGTGAAATCAGAAAAAACAACTTCTCAGCAAAAACAGTAATTGCAAAACCATAACACATTAACAATAAAGTTAATACAAATAAATTACAGAAAAATTTCAATAACGATGATTGCGATCACCACCAGGAGTTCAATGAGGGTAAAATTGTTTGACCGTTTCGAACGTTTCAGAAAACAACCTTGGTATTGACGTGTCATGCTTCTTTCCTCCGATTTGTCAGTTTAATAATGTATCGACCAAAAATTTGCAATAACCTTCCAGATTTTCCCACTCAATCGCCACTTCAACCGCTTGTCCATGCGCCGGGTCCTGCCGGGTATATCCTTCTTCATCAACCCTCAGGATCATCGTTTTCATTTTCAGAAAAGCGGTTGAACTTGCCAAATGTACCGCCACCGTGTCAAAAAGCAGGGAACTCGTTCCGTCGAGCCGATGGCCGTACCATGCTTTCCAGACGTTATAACTTGCCATCAATTCCCTGAGTACGGGGTCCGTCGCATGCTCAATCCGCCGGTACAAATCGCTTCGCAGCCGAACCATCCCGCAGGTATCCAGCGGAGTAACCGTAAAACCCCGCCATGGCGGCTGAAAGAGAGCCTGGGCCGCCCTGATATCTTTCACCACATTGTATTCCGCAATTGCTCCGTCTTCTCCCTCATGTCTTTTCCCGATGCTGCCATACATGCCGACCAGGCGGACTTTACCCGCGATCCGGGGTTCGCGCCGCAAAGCCTCCGCCATACTGACGGCCGGAGTAATACTGATCACTGTAACCGGTTCCGGAGAGTCCATAATCAACTCAATCATCCGCCCAACCCCGTCCCGATGCACTCCGCCGCCATAATCCCCTACCTGAAAACCGGCCAGCCAACTTTGCAGGGAATTATGAAATCCCTTCGAGGATTGCGGCAGTCCCAACCCGATTTCAATCTCCTCGCGCCCGGCGATTTGCAGCAGCTTCGCGCAAATGGCGCCCCGGTGAGAATCATCAACGGTTTTAATTGTGGTTGTTTCAACATCATAATCAACGCCCAGGAGTCATCAATATCCTCTCCGATATCAGTATAAAGAATCACCGGAATTTTCTGTTCCATTTTTATTTTTTTTGCTTTCCATTGATTTTTACGTTTTCAGCTATATACTTCTATTATAATGGAAAATTCAGATTTTATCAATAGAGAACAAGCGGACAAAAAGCTAATTTAACAGGACATTCAGACAATGCCGATTTTTTCCGATATCCCTTCGACTGCCGTCCCGCGGGTCAGAAATGCCGGACTATTTGACGATGACAAAAATGTTCCGGCTCATTCGCACCCGGAAGCGGAAATAATTTTTACCATTCAGGGTCAATGCACCATCGAAGCAGGCTCAAAACGCCTGGACGGCACTGTCGGCAGTCTATTCATCATTCCTCCGGGTACGCGTCACAATCAGCTTAATCATACCGTAACCCAGACTCTTTATTGTGAATTTCACACTACAGATGAGAAATACATCTCAGCCCCCCGGGTTCTTACCTTGGGACGCGACTATTGGCTGGAACGCTGGCTCAATGATATCGTCCAGTTAAACTCCATGTTCAACTCCATTTTAGCCGACGGCCTGCTGACCTCCATTCAATTGCGGATTCAGCAACTGGAAAACGATCTCCACCACAACAACCGCCTGCCTCTGCCGGTATTCCGGGCCTCCCAATACATTCAGTTCCATTACACGGAACCCGTCACCCTGGAATCCATCGCCGCCAATTCCGGCCTCAGCGTCAGTTATCTGAAGGTTCTCTTTAAGCGGCACTTTCATTGCAGCCCCATTCAATACCTGCAGCAACTCCGGATGCAGCGGGCCGAAATGCTGCTGGAAAGCCCCTACCTGCTGGTAGAAGAAATCTGCCACAAATGCGGTTACGACGACCCCAGCTACTTCTGCCGGATTTTCCGCAAAAAACACGGCCTCTCCCCCCTTGCCTACCGCAATCGCACCCACTCCCCCTGAGCAATTCTCATTTGCCGATATCGATTTGTGCCCCTCCGCTTTGTTGAGAAAAATTCGTTTTTTTTATAAAAGGGTATTGACAAGCGAATAGACAAAGCAGTAAGCTTTTATATACAAAGATAAACCTGTATCGTGGCTATCGAATAAAAATGACAGCAGTGGCTATAGACAAATCAGATTTGAAGAAGAGTCCCGGGATGCCGATCTATCAATGCCTGGTCGAGCATATAATCGGCAGGATCAGGTCGGGAAATCTGACTCCCGGTGACCGGCTGCCTACCGAACACGGTTTGGCGAAGCAGCTCGGCCTCAACCGGCTTACGGTCAGGAAATCTTATCAGGTATTGGAAGCCCAGAATCTGGTTGAGCGCTGCCGCGGCATGGGGACATTCGTTTCGGAAGTTTCCCGTTATCCCTCTCCTTCCGAAGGCGGTGAAAAACCTATTTATTTTCTAATTCCGCATCCTGTACATATCATGCTCCAGGGCCCGGGCTCCGTCGCGGAACGCCAAATTCATTACGGCGCGCTAACGGAAAACAACGGGAGGCTGATCCAAACCATACCTGTTTCCAAAAAACTGGAAGATGATCTGATCCATATCGACTGGGATACGGTACGGCAAATCCCGGAACACGCCCAGGTTTTTGTCAATACTCTGTGGTTCAGAAATCTTATCCCGTTTTTACTGGAGCGCAGTGTCGACGGAATATGCTTACACGCCCAGCATGAAATGATAGAGCTTCCTGAGATATGTGAACAGCTTGCTGAGGCAAAGTGGAATTTTATTACCCTTGATCGCCAGTCGGCTATGGAGCAGGCGATCGAGTATCTTTACAATCTGGGCCGGCGGCGGATAGCCGTCATCAAGCAATATCGGAATGAGCCGCACCATCCTTACCGTCTGGGAATGATTTCCGGCTGTGAGAGATGTGATATGATATATGACAGCGGATTATATCATGAGGTCGAGCGGAATATTTCGCCTTCGGAATTGGAGAAAGAAACCGTAGAACTTTGGAAACGGACAAAATTTGATGCGCTTATCGCGGGCGACGGGGAGTTTGTCAAGTCCGTCTATGCGGCCTTGACCTCAACCCTGCGGTTACGGCTTCCCGATGATGTGGCGTTAATGTCTTTTCGGGATACTCCATCCTATCTCGATTTTCCCGTACCGATAACGGCTATAGCTTTCCCGTATGTCAATATCGGGCGGGAAATAATTAAAATTTTCAGCCGCTGGAAACCGGTTCCTGAAAAATCAATATTTCAGGCGAGCATCATCGAACGCGAATCAACCAGGAAAGGGGCCGGGGCTTATATAAATCGTGTCTTTTTACCGGAAATTCCAATAAATCCCAATCAAATAATCAACTAAAGGGAAAACATAAAAATGAAAAGAAAAAATAATTTCACTCTAATCGAACTCCTCGTCGTGATCGCGATCATAGCGGTTCTCGCCGCAATGCTGCTGCCGGCATTGAACAAAGCGCGGGATAGAGCGAAGGTTATTACCTGTGTGAACAATACGCGACAGGTTTACCTTGGAACCTCGTCCTATTCCGTTGACAACAATGGGTTTGCGCCGGTATACCTCTATAAGTACCATGGAATCTCCGCCGATACTGATTACGAGTCTCTCCCTACTATTAACGACCGGCTTAAAAGTCTCCCCTATCTTTCTTATACAGCGGACTTCTATTATTATCCCATGGGCGGCCTGGTGTTTAACAAGTATATCAACGCGAATGTCTGCCAATGCCCCGTCAGAATTGACAATACTCACGAAACATATAATTTTGAAGCTGAAAAAAACTGGCTGAAACTGGTGAACGGAGCAAAGGTGTTGATTTATAGTTCTTACATAATAAAACCTGCAACTTATGAAGATAGTATAAACCATGGAGCCGACGGCTCTTCGGGTGGATACCACATCGGCAAAAACCCGGGCCGGGTGCTGGTTTTGGAACATCCGCAATCCACGTGTAACGGCTTGTCCAACCCTTACAGCATTTATACCCACCTTAACCCTTACGGCATCAGCGTGGCTTATGAAGACGGGCAGGTGAAACATGTAAAGCCGCCTCCGGTTATTCCTGCCTATTATAGCGGTTCCTCCTCGGGATCATATAGAGATATCATTTACAAATTGAGAAGAAATGGCGGAGAATATGTCGGGAAATAGGAAAGGTGTTGAATTGTAAGCAGACCTCTGCAAACTACTGTTGAAATAATAAGGAACAACCATGAAAGTTTATATTATAACCGACCTTGAGGGAATAAGCGGCGTAAACGGCTGCAAGGCTGACGAAGTGGGAAATAAGATTATCAATACGGAAACCGCGTGCCGGCTGCTCACGGAGGAAGTAAATGCCGTAGTTGAAGGCTTGGTTGAAGCCGGAGCGAAGGAGATCCATGTCTGGGACGGGCACGGGGGAAGCAACTCAATTCTGATTGAATATCTTCATCCTTCCGCCGACTTGTTTACTTCCGGCGGTGATCTCGCGCCCGTAACCTATATAAATTCAAGTTATGATGCGGCACTGCAGATCGGAAGCCATGCCATGATTGGAACCCGGGACGGGGTAATGCACCATACTTTCAACAGCCATGCAGTTGTGAATATGTGGTTGAACGGCGAACCTGTCGGCGAAATCGGGATAATCGGACTGCAATGCGCGTATTTCGGCGTGCCGACGATACTGGTAAGCGGGGATATTGCCGCCTGCCGTGAAGCCAAAGATTTTTTCGACGAAGTTGAAACTGTAGAAACGAAGGCCGGTATCAGCCGTTACTCCGTCCTCAATTATAATCCGGTAAAAGTACGGCGGAATTTGAAAGAAGGAGCCAAAAAAGCATTACTTGCAAAATCCGGTTTCCCGGTAAAGGGCCTTAACGGGCCTTATGAACTCAAGGTGCAATTGATGTGCCCCAACATGGCGGATAATTACGAAAGAGCGGGAGCAGAGAGATTGGATCATTCCACCATTCTCCTTAAAAGCGATGATTTCCTGGATGTCTGGGCGCAGCGGAACGGTTGGGGAGCAGGAATACACAACAAAAAATTTAAAATTCAGAGGAAAGCTTCATGCTGACAGCATTTATAAAAATAGAGATGATCCATTAAAATAACAGGAACCGGAACGGGATTGCATTTATGGCGATCGTTTTACTCTGAAGACCGCGGAGCCGGGCTGCTCCTGCGAGCGCCATAAATTAAAAAGGAAACAGGACATGGAACGGAAAATACGGGAAATTACGAAGTTTTTTGTTGTTCTCGGCATTCTGACAACTGGAATTGTCAATGCTGATGAAGTATTCAAATGGGGCGGCAGCCGGGAAAAACTGGAGAAACAGTGGTCCGGCCCTTACCAGGTAAAGAACCTTGACGGGACTCCGGATAACGGCCCGTGCCTGATTATCGATAAGGACGGGAACCTCACAAGCAATGAATTTATTCCGGTCGATCCGGAGAAAAAATATATACTGTCCGGTTATTTCAGATCCGGCGGGAAGAAGCCCGGCAAAGTTCTTTTCGGATTTATCCCTTATGATAAAAACAAAAAGATCATTGAAACTTTTCATACTAATGTGGTTTCCGGCACTGAAACCGAACTGGCCGCGGATGCGAAGAAGGGCGATAAATATATTATGCTCAAAAGCGGTAAAAATTGGCTTTGCAACCCGAAATCATCTTATTATGCGGTCGCGTTCAATGTCAAAGCCGGTTATCAGGATTTGCCGAACCGGGCCGTTGCCATGGGCGTTACGTCGGTCACGCCTGAAGGCGATGCCTTCAGAGCGGAACTCCGTTCCCGTTTGACTGAAGACTATCAGTCCGGAACCAGAGTCCGGGAACATAACTGCAGCCACGGGGCTTATCTTTACTCCGGGATTTCCGATGGATTCGTTCCCGCGAAATGGAAGTTTTACCGTGCCGAAGTAAGTATGGCGGAACCGGGACAGGCGGGGTACGGGCTTTTCCGTCCCGGGACAGCGTTTGTTAAAATTGTCGTACTGTCCAGGGGGGCGGACGCCGAACTGGATATTACCGGAATCGGACTCGAAGACAAAGAAAAACCCAAATACATAAAAGCCGGCAATTTCCTGATAGAGGAGGATAAAAATCTGGCCGTAAACTTCAAGGGCGAGCCGCTGATCGTCAAAGACGAAATAAATTACTGCGACACTCTGACCGCTGCGGATAAACTTGCAGTCAACGAAAAAGACGGCAGAACCGTTGCCAATGTCATCAAAGAGAAGAGCGACACGGTACAGTACCGGAAGGAAGTCGCCGCCGACCAAAACGGCGAAATAGAGCTGAACATAAAAATGAAGCTCTTCCCGTATAAAAACACTCCCGATAAAAAAGTCATGTTATATTCCTTTTATGTGCCTTATGAACTTTTGAAAGGTGCGACTTACAAGGCATATACGGGAAGAACATTTAGAACCAAAGTCGAGGAGGGGAAAGCGGGAGCCCGTTTAAGCGGTATACGTTACATCGCTTTCCAAAGCGACAAAGTTGACCTGGTTTTTGATTTCAATCCCAAAGGGGTTTGCACGGAAAGCGATTTTTGTTCATGGATAGAGCCGGTCGGTTGCTGGAGTATGAGCAGGGAAGGAAATTATATAAAATTTTCATTCGGAGGCAGTGCGGAATTTTATGGGGGGATCTTCGCCGCCAAGGTACTGATCTATGAAGGCAAATATGATTATGATAAACGCCATGCTTATAAAAAATGGGGTTATACCGGCAATACCGAACCTCAGGCCGCATTTTCGTTCGGTACCGTTGATGCTCCGAAAGAATTCAAAAAAGCGGATCTGGAAGTCTATTCAAAGGAAAAAGGATTCGGCTGGGAAAATGCCGCCGGTCTCTCTCTTGTAAAGACAAAACCGGAAGGAATTATAAACAACTGCGCGTATTCCGCTGACGGTCGGGAGAACACCTTTATCATGGATGTTTCACCCGGTTATTATGTGCTTACTTTGAGGATCTGCGATAAGGAAAAAGCTGCAGGCCCGTTTAATCTTTTCGTGAACGATACGAAATACGCTGAAAACGTTTCCGCGAACAAGGACGAACTGAAAACCGTGACCGTCTCCAAATACGTCAGGGAACCGGAAAAACAGATAAAGTTGAAATTTTCGGGCAAAAATAACTGGTGCGTGAACAGCATCGTTCTTCAGCCACTGATCTATCAGACCGAGGATTACTCCTTTGACCGGGGCATGTGGGTTATGGATGGCCTTTTCGATCCGGATGAAGCAGCCCTGAAGACCGGGATACGCACTTGGGACGATTATTTTGCCAACGTGTCCGTGCTGGTAGAAAATGTCTCCCAGGAAGGAAAATACAAACCCGTTAAGTTGAAAAAAGAGATACTTCTGCCTCCGGATACGGACGCGCTTGACTGGCGCTGGCATATGAATATGCCGTATTTTTCAAGCAGCAACGCCGGCAACCGGAATGAACTGAATACTTATGAATTAATAGAAAGACGGATAAAGCAACTCAAAGAGGACGGATATAATGCCGTTGTAACGAACGGACTTCATTTTCATTACTGTGATCTCAATAAGTGGGACTTGTGGAATGATAACGAAAAGAAGATAGTGGAAGTGGCCCACAAGTATGGAATAAAAGTAATAGAACACTATGATGTTCCGTGTCTCTTGTACACGAATACCGGCTACAATCATATGGCGAAGCATCTTGACTGGTTGCAGCGGGACGTCCGGTATGACTGGCCGACATTCAAAATGTACTGCCTGAATAATCCGGACTTCAGGAAAGAATACCTGAAACGGCTTGAGGATTCCGTCAGAAAAACGAAGATTGACGGGGTAAAACTGGATGAATGCACATTTGCGGGGGAGGATTTCTGCGGCTGTAAATACTGCCGGGAAAAATTCACGCAAGACACCGGATATGTGCTGCCTTATGATGACTCGTCAAAGGTGTTTTTCAATCGAGAGTCCCCCGTCTGGCTGGCCTGGCTGAATTGGAGGAAAAAATCTCTTGGCGACTGGTGGGTAGATGTCAGGAAGACCTTGAATAAAGTGAATCCCGATATGTGCATAATGAACTATTGTACTCATTACGGCATGACGGTCGATTCTACTCCGTTAAAGTATGGACTTGACCTTATAGAAATTGCCCGGGCCACCGATTTTTTGGGCACGGAGATAATGAGCCGCAACATTCTGGATTGCTACCGCGCGGTAAATGCCTGCCGGAAGATTTTTTCCGGACTGGGAAACTGCTTCAACAATCCCGTATACGGTTTTGTGTATCATATCAATGACGAGAATTTCGCTTATTTCGGCTGGGCGCTTTGCCATATGAACAGACAGCTAACCACAATGTCCTCAATCGAAGGCGCGGACATGAAGAAATATATAGACTGGCCGGAACAGATGAAAAACAGATACGCCAAATCCCTGGCGGATGTGGCGATACTGTTTTCCGCCCAAACAAGGGATTTCGGCAGAATGCTCAGCCATAAGAACGACAGTCTGGGTTATTCCCAGTGCCTGTCCGATGCTCATATAATGCATGATTTTTTAATGGATAGTGATATAACCGCGGAAAAACTCGGAAAATACAAAGTCCTGATCCTGGCGGCTTCCTGCTGCATGAGCAAAGAACAGGCGGACGAAGTAAGGAAATATGTCTCAGCCGGAGGTACTCTGGTCGCTTCATGGCATTCGTCATTGTATAATGAATATGGTCTGGACGGCAGCAATTTTCAGCTTGCCGATGTCATGGGCGTTGACTATGAAAAGCTGATAAAAGGGCCTCTTTATATCAAACGGGGTTCCGATACTGTCCCTTATCCGCTGCCCGCGTTAAAAGTTAAATTAAATAATTCAACGGCCGGTGTTCTGGCCGAATTGCTGGACAGGGATAAAAAACCCGTATCTCCCGCCATGGTTTTAAACAAATACGGTAAAGGAAAAAGCTTTTATCTGGCGGCGGGATTGGGACAGCCCAATTACGAACTTGAAAGCAGTTCCGGCAAAAAATGGACATTCGAAAAGAATAAAGAGCTATATGATTTGTTAATAGACGTCGTAAAGAAAGCCGAAGATGATTCTTTCAGATTGAAAGAAGTAAATATCCCGGAAAAAGTCCTGGTAACGGTTTACGAACAGGATTACAAGGGCAAAAAGAACGTGCTGGTGCATCTGCTGAACGCTACCGGCGTGAATATGAAAAAAGATGATATTGTTCCCGGGAGAGATCCTGAACGGAACGCATTTCCGGCCCTGAAGCAAGACCTTGTCTTTGACCTGAAACCGGGCCGCAGGATTCAAAGCGGCTACATCGTTTCTCCGGACTATGAGGACAAAAGGGAGATAAAAATAGAGCCGCAAAGCGACGGCTATTACCGGATAACGGTCCCGGCAAAGGACCTGAAAACCTATTCGATCGTTTATCTGGAGATTTGAATAATAGACTTAAAAGTGCGGAATCTTGCGTTTCGCACGACTTTTTGTAATTTAAAAAAGGTAAATTATCATGGACATTTTTAAGATCTGGAAGACTCTTGACGGGCATATTGATTTTGACGCCATGTGGCGAAGGGCGGTCAAGTTTTATGAATATGAGAAACGCATGGGTTTGGAGAACTGGAAAGCATCGGCTGAATACGGCGCAAAAGAGCTCGGGAAAATAGGTGCTCAGGTAGAGGTATGGGAAACTCCTGCTGATGGGAAATCGGTGTTTCTCGACCACATCATGCCTATGGGTTGGGACTGCGATTTCGCCAAAGTGGAAATAGTGGACGAAAACGGGAATACTGAACTTCTGGTGGACTCTGCCACTGAGCCGCTCTGCATCGGGCCGTTTTCGCCGCCCACCTCCGTGGAAGGAATTACCGCCGAAGTAGTACATGAATACTCTTACGGGAAAATCCCCTGGAAAGGGAAGTTTATTTTTTCAAATAATAATACTTCCAAGCCATTGCGCAGGCGAATAAATGAG
>CALABZ010000245.1 GCA_937888615.1 uncultured Lentisphaeria bacterium
AAGCCGCCAATGCCGGTTCGAATACGGCCCGGCTCGCCCTCGGCGTCTGGCTGCTCTCCGGCGAACACGGCATCAAAGACCCCGCGCTGGCGGTGAAATATCTGCGCACCGCCGCCGACGACGGCAGCGTCAAAGCACAATACGTTTACGGAAAACTCCTCCTGTTCGGCGAAAAAATCGAGGGCTCTCCGGCCCTGGCCAGAAAATATCTGACCCTGGCCGCCAACGCGAAAGACGAAGACGCGCAAACGTTGCTGAAACTCCTGGACTATCTGGAGGCGTGCGATAAAAACGGCGGACAGGATGAGAACGGATACTTCTTCGGACCGCGTTCATCCAACGGCCTGCCCTGTTTTGTCGGCAGCAAAGGCCCCTACCGGGAAGCTTTTCTGAAATGGAGCGAACGGGAACTGCATCGTCATAATATGGCGAACAATCCGATGGGTGGTGCAAGCGACACGTTCCGGTGGCTGAACGATATGGAGGCCTCCACCGGCTTGAAATACGTCTTTGAAATGGCGCGCGCCAAGGAAAAGGAACTGGGCGCGCCGTTGTGGGTGAACCCCGAATTTCAACGCCTGGTGGACAGTGACCAGGAAGCGGAAGATACCCGGCTCAAAGTATTCGAAGTCTATTACCAACGCGAAATGGAACGCCTGCGGCTTGAGCGGGAACGCATCGAACGGGAAGGCGCCCGTCACCGGCATCGGCGTTGAGCTCCAGATTCCCGGTTCCATGCCGTTTCATTACCATAATGGAATATTTCCGGATAATTTTTCAACAATTTTGTAAAGGCGGTTTGACAAAGTGATTTTTGGCGGTTATCTTAACATGGTAACGTTGAGATACTGAATTTGATTTAACAATGGATACCCCATGGCGAGCCTGAAGGATATCGCGGAAAAAACCGGCCTTTCGATCAATACCGTCAGCCGTGCCCTGCGCGGACGCGGCTATGTATCCGCCGAAGCGCAAAACAAAGTCCGCGCCGCCGCGGACGAGTTGGGTTATGCCCCGAACCGGGCCGCCCGCAGCCTGCGTTTTAACCGCAACTTTGAGATCGCGGTCCTCGTCTTCATCGATCGTCTCAACGCCAGAGGCGATTCCCTGACCATGGACAAGCTCATCGGAATCAAAAAGCAGATCGCCTCCTCCGGTTATGAAGTCAATCTCCAGTTCATCTACCATGAGTCCCGCTACGGAACCGAGAGCAAAAATCAATTGGAACCGATCCTGCGCCAGAAGCCGGCCGGCGTCATTATGATCGGCGACGCGCCCCAGCAACTTGAGATGACGACCGAATGCCTCCGCAAAGGAATCCCGGCAGTGATCATGTCGTATTCCGAACTCAAAGACTTCAACTGCGTCTATATCGACCGCAGTCAGGGAATCCGCGATTCGGTCAACTATCTCTACGGCATGGGGCGCAGAAACATCGTTTATGCCCAGCTCAATCCGTGCAAGAATCGCCTGCGCGGCTACCGCGAGGGAATCAAGCGCAACCACCTGCCCGAATATATCATCGCACCGGAGAAATTTTACGATCTGAACGATGATCTGTTCGCAGTCGGGGTCTCCCTGGCGGAACGAATTCTGAACGAAGTGCCGGGGACGGATGCCATACAGGCCTATTCGGATTATCTCGCCGCCGGGCTGCTGGCCGGACTGATTCGCCGCGGCAAGCGGGTTCCCGAAGATATTTCGCTGGTCGGGTTCGACAACCGCGAGCTTTCCGCCTTCACTTCTCCGCCGCTGACCACACTGGCGCAACCCGGATTCAAGGCGGGCAAACTGACGGTGGAACTGTTGCTGGAGCAGATCGAATCCGGTGTTCAAACATTGAAAGCGGTCAAAGTACCGATGAGTTTAATAATACGCAAATCAACCTAATTTGAGGACTTGTTTGAAATGAAAAAATTGAAGTTCGGAGTTATCGGAGCCGGCAGCAGAGGTGTCGCCTGCTTTGGAGAAATCATCAAGAAAAATCCGGAAGCTGAGCTCGTCGCCCTGTGCGACCCGAACCCGGTCCGCATGGAAGAAGCCGCCAAAATTCTTGGAATCCCGCTGAAATTCTACAGCAATGTCACCGACATGATCAAAAAAGAACAGCTTGACGCCGTCATTATCACCAGCCCCGACCATTATCACGAAGACAATGCCGTCGAAGCCCTTTCCTGCGGCGTCAACGTACTGATCGACAAACCGCTGGCCACCACCGTCAAAGGCTGCCGCAATATCATCGAAGCCGCCGAAAAAGCCGGCAAAATCATCATGATCGGCTTCAATCTCCGCCACAACGCCGTCCTGAAACGCCTGAAAAGCATCGTCAGCGAGGGAAAACTCGGCGATGTGTTCCTGCTTGAAAACCGCGAATTCTACGACGGCGGGCGCACCTATATGTCGCGCTGGAACCGTTCCTACAAGGAGTGCGGCGGCCTGTGGATTCACAAAGGCAGCCACGACTTCGACGTGTTCCAATGGCTGCTGGACTTCCCGAAACCGGTCAAGGTCAGCGCATTCGCCGGCATCAATGTATTCAACCCCGAACATATCCCGTTCAAAGTGGAACCCGGCACCAAGGTCGGCCCGACCTGCCATCAATGCGCTTACGGCGATATCTGCCCTGACAAATACAATATCGAAAATATCCAGGATTCCCAATGGAAAGATGAAGCCGTGGCCGTGGACGGCTATTCCAAAGACTTGTGCATGTACATGTCCGACAAGGACAACCACGACAACGGAATCGCCCTCGTCGAATACGAAAACGGCACCCGCGCCAGCCACATGGAGTGCTTCGTCACCCCGATCAGCGACCGCCTCTATACATTGGTCGGCACCCTCGGCCAGGCCGAAGCCAGTTTGACCAACCACGTCATTAAAGTGCGCCCCCGCTGGAGTCAGGAAGTAATCACCTACGAAATTCCCGAAGAAACCGGCGGACACGGCGGAGCCGACCCCAAACTGGTCGATTATTTCATCAAAGTCTTGAAAGGCGAACTGCCGAACGGTTCCACCGCCGAACACGGCATGTGGTCCACCGCCGTAGGACAGGCCGCCGAAATCGCCCGCCGCGAAAACCGCGTCGTCGAAGTCAAAGAACTTTTCAATAAATAATCACGGGAAACATGCGAGGCGGCCTCCGCGGTCCCTCGCACACCCAGGGGCAGGACATAACACCCTGCCCCATGATTCTTTTTGTCCGGTGACATGGCCTTTGTTTTTGATTTTTTCGAAAACACGGCTTGAATTATCTTGAAAAAGGATTATGTTAATTGGCTCATAACCACGGTCTGACGGTTTTCAGCACTAAGCCTGGGCTGTTGCCTGCGGACCCGCAAGTACAAAGGAAGTTATTATGGACAAGGCTACAAAAGACGCTCTCGTCGCCAAGTATGCACGCAAAGAAGGCGACACCGGTTCTCCGGAAGTACAGATCGCTATTCTCAGTCAGCGTATTCGTGAACTCACCACTCATCTTCAGCAGAACAAGAAAGACAACAGCACCCGTCGCGGCCTGCTGCTGATGGTCAGCCGTCGTCGTAATCTGCTCAAATACCTGAGCAAGGAAAATTACGAACGTTATATTTCGCTGACCGCCGAGCTCGGCATCCGTCGCTGAACGGTTTGATTTTTATCGATTTTATGAGCTTGATGCAATTTTTGCATCAGGCTCATTTGCTTTTTAACAATCAAGAGTTTATATTATGAAATAGTTATGTGAATCTGCCAGGCAGGATTTGTTTTGTGGAATTCCTGCGACATCAGGTTCCGGGATTCTCCCGGGGGTTGATCTCGCAATTCCGCAATATCTGATTTCCGGGCATTTCACGTAAGTTTAAATCCGGGGCAACACTGTAGTACCCCAAACCTAAAAAAAGGAATAAGGATAGATGTCCGAACAAAAAATCATTTGTCAAATTGCGGATAACCGCAGTATTGAAATCTCCACCGGAAAAATTGCAAATCTGGCTAACGGCGCCTGCGTTCTGCGTCAGGGCGACACTTGCCTGCTGGTCGCTTGCTCCTCCGGTCCGGCCAGGCCTGGAACCGATTTTCTGGCGCTGACCGTCGATTATCGCGAAAAATACAGCGCGGCCGGTCGTTTCCCCGGCGGCTTCATCAAACGTGAAGGACGCCCCAGCGACCACGAAATTTTGACCTGCCGCATGACGGACCGTCCGATCCGTCCGCTGTTCCCGAAAGGTTTTTTTGATGAAATCCAGATTCAGGGACTCCTGCTCAGCGCGGACGGCGAAAATCAGCCCGACGTACTGCTGATGCTCGGTGCTTCCATGTCGCTGATGCTCTCCGACCTGCCGTTCCAGGGCCCCGTCGGAGCGGTCCGCGTAGGTTATGTCGACGGTCAGTTCGTCGCCAACCCGACTGCCAGCGAAATGGCAAAAAGTTCCCTCGAACTGGTTTACGCCGGGATCGCCGACAAGGTGATCATGATCGAAGGCGAATCCAGCGAGATTTCCGAACAGCTCCTGGGCGATGCTATGCGTTTCGCCAACGAAGTCATCAAAAAACAGATCGAAGCCCAGCTCGAACTCGCCGGCAAAGCCGGCAAGGCCAAGAAAGAACCGGAACTTCACCTGGTCCCGGAAGCGCTCGACTCCGCTCTCCGTGAATTCTGCAAGGACCGCATCGAAGACGTCTGCACCGTTCCCGGCAAAGCCGACCGCATTGAAGCCATGAATGCCCTGCTGAAAGAAGCAATCGAAGCCCTGAGCGCGCAGTTCGAAGACGTTCCGGAGCTCAACCTTGAGTTCCATAAAGCCTTTGACGATCTGGTGAAAGATGTCACCCGCAACGCCATTCTGGAAAAACAGTTCCGTCCCGACGGACGCGGCATTGATGACCTCCGTCCTCTTTCCGCCGAAGTGAACGTCCTCCCGGTCGTACACGGCAGCGGCCTTTTCTCCCGCGGTGAAACCCAGGCGCTGGTCATCGCCACCCTCGGCGGCGAAAAAGATTCCCAGGAATACGACAATATTACCGACTCCACCCCGGAATCGACCAATAAGCGTTTCTATCTGCACTATAACTTCCCGAACTACAGCGTCGGCGAAGTCGGCCGCATCACCGGTCCGGGACGGCGTGAAATCGGTCACGGCAACCTGGCCGAACGCTCTGTTTCCAAAGTCATTCCGAAGGATTTCCCGTACGTCATTCGTTGCGTTTCCGAAATCATGGCCTCGAACGGTTCCACCTCGATGGCTTCCGTCTGCGGTGCGACTCTCGCCCTGATGGACGCCGGTGTGCCGATCAAGGCTCCGGTGGCCGGCATCTCCTGCGGACTGGTCACCGACGACAACGGCAAACAACTGCTGCTGACCGATATCCTCGGCGCGGAAGACCACTTCGGCGACATGGACTTCAAAGTCTGCGGCACCCGTGAAGGAATCACCGGCTTCCAGCTCGACCTGAAGCTCCCCGGCATCTCGATCGATCTGCTTTGTGAAGCGATGGAACGCAACCGTCAGGCCCGTTACAAGATTCTCGACGTGATTGAAGGCTGCATCTCCGCCCCGCGCGAAAAGATCAGCCCGCGCGCCCCGCATATTGCCGTGGTCAATATCAACCCCGACAAGATCGGCGCCCTGATCGCCCCTGGCGGCAAGAATATCAAGGCCATCACCGAAGAAACTCGATTGATGTCACCGATGACGGCGTGGTCAAGATTCTGGCCCCGAATGAAGATTACCTCGAAGAAGCCAAGGCACGCGTGCTCGGCTGTACCGCCGAAGCGGAAATCGGCAAAATCTACCGCGGCAAAGTCACCGGGATCAAAGATTTCGGCGCTTTCGTGGAGATCATCCCCGGCATCGAAGGGCTTCTGCATATTTCCGAAATGGCGGACTATCGCGTTCGCCAGGTAACGGATATCTGCAATGATGGCGACATGGTCACCGTCAAAGTGATCGACATTGACCCGAGCTCCGGCAAGATCCGCCTCAGCCGCAAGGCTGCCTTGAAGGACCTTGACGAAGATTAATTCGTTTCCCACAAGAAAAGCGGTCCTCGGACCGCTTTTCTTTTATCCACATAATTAAGAATACGCTTAATATTCTACAACAAAAATTAGCGAAAGAAATCAATAAACCCCACAATTAAGCACAAAAATAGATCCCATCAGCCTTTAATTAATTAAGCTATCACTTAAAAAATAACAAAAATATTCCCATATCTACTTGATTTTTGAACCATCGGCGACTATTATTTAGAGATAAAGAACAATGTACAAAAAGGAGAACACTATGACTGCATTGTCCCTGATGGTTAAAGCCCGAAAGATCAAACAAATCGATTTGGCAAAAAAACTCGGCGTATCGAAAGCAGCCGTATCAATCCAGCTGAAGAGCGGCGCCAAGACACTGCGCACAGCAGTTCGCTATTCGGAAGTATTGAATTGTAACCCGCTATTGCTTCTGGACGGCATTGGCATAGAAGGCAAGCCCCGCGTCTTTAAGCCGGAAGACCATTCAGGACTTAATCTTCATCGATGATGACAGCCTGCGTCCGAACCGATTCCGTCCGCAAAGGCGCAATAGCCCGGTACTCTTCGGAACCGAAACAGCGTTCAAGGGTATTCCGGTCGGGAAACCGGATCACAATAATCCGATCCGGTTTCCAGTTCCCTGCAAATGTTTCGATTTTTTCACTGCGGACCAGGTATTTCCCGCCATTCTTTTCGACAATCGGCCTGACCCTGGCGATATATTCGTCATAGGCCGCCCTTTTCTCCGGCTGATCCACATAAACCGTCACCATAAAATAACAACTCATAATCATTTCCTTCATTTAAATATGACATTCGAGGCGAACGGCTGCCTGGGAACAGGCAGCCCTACCAGATTGATCATAGATGTTTCCATGACTTCAAACCGCTTATCTTCAGATTTTTCAGATTTTTCATGTGTATTAATATGGCATCGCAGGTATTGTTAATCAAGGGAATGGACGTGCGATTTGCATTTAACCGGCACAGTCGCGACGAAACAGATCGGCAATTTGGAATAACCTGAATCTGCCGATTGATGCTTTTGCCGCTTGCAAAGCGTGATTTTCTGTTGTATCTTTATAGGATAAACGGAAAGGAAAATTTCATGATACGCGAAAGAATCGAATGGAGCCAGTTTTACTGGTTTGACAGTGACCGCAGCGACCTGAAACGGGTGTTGTTGATCGGCGACTCAATCGTGGCCGGAAGCCGCGACGATGCCGCGAGAATTTTGGGGGGCAAGGCGACTGTGGCCGCTTTTTCCACCTCAAAAATCGTCGGCGATCCCGCAATTCAACGCGAACTGATGCTGGCGCTGGCCGATTATCCGATCGACTTCATTTATTTCAACAACGGTCTGCACGGCTTGGAATATGACGATGCTTTTTATCGGCGCGGGCTGGAGGAATTCACCGATTTTCTGGCGTTGACCAGCCGGGGCGGCCTCTGCTGGCGGCATTCGACCCCGATCACGGTAAGCGGCAAGCCGGAGGAATTCGACGCGCGGAATGAGATCGTAATCCGCCGCAACGCCATCGCCGCGGAGGTGATGGGCGCACGCGGCATCCCGGTCGACGACATGTACAGTGTGGTCGCCAACCATCCGGAAATCAGCTCCGGCGACGGCTTCCACTACAAACCGGAAGGCAACCGGATCATCGCCGAGCACACCGCCGAAACGATCACCAGACTCTGGCTGTAACCGATCCCTTTTTCTCAAAATGAAAAACCCCTGCCTGTAATGCACAGACAGGGGTTTATCTTATTGCGATAAGAGACTTACTTGTCGAAGGCGGCGTCGAACTGGACGTTGGACGGGCTGAAATCAATCTTGCGCGTAAAGGCGCAGGCATCTTTCGCTCCGTATTCGCGTTCCATGCCGCAGTCTTCCCATTCGATCGACAGCGGTCCGGTATAGCCGACACGGTTCAGCGCGCGGATGATTTCTTCGAAATTCACCTGTCCGTGACCGGGGCTGCGGAAGTCCCAGCCGCGCTTCGGAATGCCGAAGTTCAGGTGCGAGGCCAGAATGCCGTTCACACCGTCAAGCTGCAGCGCCGCATCCTTGATATGGCAATGGTAAATGCGGTCCGGAAATGCTTCGATGAACTTGACCGGATCAACCATCTGCCAGAGCAAATGGCTCGGATCGAAGTTGAAACCGAATTCAGGACGGTTGCCGATGGCGTCCAGCGCACGGCGCGCGGTATGGATGTCAAAGGCGATTTCGGTCGGATGGACTTCGAGGGCGAATTTTACGCCGCATTTTTCGAATTCATCCAGAATCGGATTGAAGGTATCGGCAAAGAATTTGAAACCGTCCTCAATCATTTCATCACTGACCGGCGGGAAGCTGTAAAGCATATGCCAGATGGACGAACCGGTAAAGCCGTTCACCACCTTGATACCGAGGTTTTTCGCGGCGCGGGCGGCATTTTTCATGCTTTCGATGGCCCATTTGCGCTTGGCTTCGGCATCGCCCGCGCATTCGGGCGGAGCGAAGAGATCGGAGCGCGAATCGAAATTCGGATCGCAGATCAACTGACCGGCGAGATGGTTGCTGATCGCCCACAGCCCGAGGCCGTGTTTTTCCATATAACGTCTTTTTTCGTCACAGTATTTCTGATCGGCGGCGGCCTTGAATACGTCCATATGATCGCCCCAGCAGGCAAGTTCCAGTCCGTCGTAACCGCAGGATTTGATCAGGGGACACAGTTTTTCGAACGGGATATCCGCCCATTGTCCGGTAAAAATTGTTACAGGTCTGCTCATCGTTACACCTCGAATTTGATCCATTTTTGTTCACTCTTGGAACTGCGGACGACATGTTCGATGAAAGCCATGCCGCGAAGTCCGTCCTCGACTGTCGGGAAATCGGGGGCAAAGTCTTTAATACCGTCGATTTTCGCCCAAACAGCATCGGCGAACTGACTGTAAATATTGGCGAACGCTTCGATAAAACCCTCCGGGTGTCCGGCCGGGATGCGGGAAGCCGCGGCGACCTCGGGTCCGGTTCCGGCCCAGTTGCGGCGCAGAAGCTGGCGGGGTTGGTCGTTGCGCTTTACGATCAGCGTTTCCGGGCATTCCTGGCGCCACTCGATCGCGCCGCGGGTGCCGTAAACGCGGAGTGTAAGTCCGTTTTCTTCGCCGACTGAAATCTGGCTGGCGTAAAGGACGCCGCGCGCGCCGTTGCTGAGGCGAATCAGCACATTGCCGTCATCGTCGAGCGTACGGCCCGGCACAAAGGCGGTCAGGTCGGCGCAAAGCTCGGTAATTTTGAGTCCGGTCACATATTCGGTCAGGTTTTCGGCATGGGAGCCGATATCGCCCATACAGCAACTGATTCCGGCACGGGCGGGATCGACGCGCCAGCCGGCCTGTTTGCTGCTGTCTTCAATGGCGTCGCCAAGCCATCCCTGGGGGTATTCGGCGACGATTTTGCGGACTTCGCCAAGCTCACCGGCCTTGATCATGGCACGGGCCTGCTTGACCATCGGATATCCGGTATAGTTGTGGGTCAGGGCAAAGGCCAGACCGGTTTCCTCGACCTTGGCGGCCAGCTTGCGGGCCTGTTCCACGGTAAAGGTCATCGGTTTTTCACAGATTACATGGAAGCCGTATTCGAGGGCTTTCATGGCAATGTCATAGTGAGTAATATTGGGCGTCACGATAGCGACGCAGTCCATCCGTTCGTCTGCCGGCAGATCGCTTTCGAACTCGATCATTTCTCCATAGTTTTTGTAGCAACGCGACTCCGGCAGGAAAAGTTCCGAAGCCATCGCCTGGGATTTGCTCTGATCCGAGCTGAATGCGCCGCATACCAAGTCGATTTTGCCGTCAAGCCGGGCAGCCATACGGTGCACGGAGCCGATAAACGCCCCCGGCCCTCCGCCGACCATCCCCATTCTGATCCTACGTTTCATACAACCTCCAGTTTTTCGGTTTATCCTGTTAAAATAACACCAGAAATTGGATACGCAAGCCGAGCCGAAGCAAAAAACCGACAAAACCGGCCTCTCAAATGCGAAAAAACCGATATTTTTTCCATTTCACAACTTGACAAACCGAAAATCCGGCGGTTTATTATTAATATAAGATGAAAAATCATCGAGGATTTTTACGAATGAACACAATTATCAACATTAATACTTGCTGGTGGTGGCAGACGCGGCTCAGTCCGTAGGTTCTGTTGTGTTCTCGTTTTCATGACATCCAGGCGGGTTGAGCTAAAAGTTCAACCCGCTTTTTTTTGTGCCGAATTTTAAGATAAACCCATAAAAAACATAAGAAACCAAGGAAAAACAAAATGTTTAAACCGGACTTTGAAGAGTTCAAAAAGTTGTGCGGACAAGGCAACATGGTCCCGGTCTGCCACGAAATGCTGGCCGACCTGGAAACCCCGGTGTCCGTCCTCAGCCGTTTCATCAATGAAGAACACGCGGCGCTGTTCGAAAGCATCGAGGGCGGTGAGCGTTGGGGCCGTTACTCGGCGATCGGCATCCGTCCCTTCGGCATCTTCAAGGTCCAGGACGGTGTCCCGACCTTCGAGTCGAACGGCAAGGTCGAAACCCTCGACGCACCCGAGGGACCATTTTTCGCCCTGCGCCAGATCATGAAACGCTATAAAATCGTCGACATCCCGAACATGCCGCGTTTCTACGCCGGAGCCCTCGGATATCTCGGCTACAACAGCATCGCCGAATTCGAAAAAATGCCTGCGCCGAAAACACCGCTCACCGAGCCGACCGCCTATTTCATGCTCTTCGACCAGGCCGTGATCTTCGACAATATCCGCCACACCATGCGGCTGGTCGCCTGCGCCAACCTCGACAAGCACCCCGATCCGAAACAGGCCTTTGACACGGCCTGCGCCGAGATCGAGGCCATGAAGGAGTGCCTCGCCGAACCGGTCAAAATCGAAAGCGCCCACGCCGAATTCAGCATGGACATGATCAAGTCGAACATGACCAAGGAATATTTTTACGAGATGGTCGCCAAAGCCAAGGAGCGAATCATCGCCGGAGACATCATCCAGGTCGTCTTGTCCCAGCGCTTCAGCACGCCGCAGACGGTCCCGCCGCTCCAGCTCTACCGTGCGCTCCGGCTGGTCAACCCCTCCCCGTACATGTTCTTCCTGAAAACCGACAAGGACAAGTACCTGATCGGCTCCTCGCCCGAGGTCATGGTGCGCTTGAACAACGGCAAAGCCGAGTTGCGCCCCATCGCCGGCACCCGCCCCCGCGGCGCCACCGACGTCGCCGACCGCGAAAACACCAACGCCCTGCTCAACGACGAGAAAGAACGCGCCGAACACCTGATGCTGGTAGACCTCGGCCGCAACGACCTCGGCCGGGTCGCACAGCCCGCCAGTGTACAGGTGCGCGAACTTATGGTGATTGAAAAATATTCCCACGTGATGCACCTGGTGTCAAACGTGGAAAGCATTATCAAACCGGGCATGGACGCCTTTGACCTGATCCGCTCCACGTTCCCCGCCGGAACCCTCTCCGGCGCGCCGAAAATCAGCGCCATGACGATTATCAACGAGCTCGAACCTGAACCCCGCGAAATCTACGGCGGCTGTGTCGGTTATATCAACTTCAACGGCAACATGGACATGGCGATCACCATGGAATTGCGCGACGGCATGATTTACGTGCAGGCCGGCGGCGGCAATGTCTATGACTCCGAACCTGAATACGAATACAACGAAACCCGCCACAAAGCCGGCGCCCTTTTCCGGGCTCTTGAACTTGCGGCCAACAATCTTGAAATCTGAGGAGATACGACCTATGATCCTGATGATCGATAATTACGATTCTTTTACCTACAACCTCGTTCAGTATTTCCAGATGCTCGAGCAGGAGGTTGTGGTGTACCGCAACGACAAGATTACCGTCGAAAAAGCCCTGGCACTGAAACCCGACGCCATCGTCATCTCTCCCGGCCCCGGACGTCCGGAAAACGCCGGCATCTCGCAGGATCTGATCCTGGCCTCGGCCGGTAAAATCCCGCTGCTCGGCGTTTGTCTGGGACACCAGGCCATCGGACAGGTTTTCGGCGGCAAAGTCATCCAGGCAAAATACATCATGCACGGCAAAGTTTCCGAAGTCATGCATGACGGCAAAACCATTTTCGCCGACATTCCGAAGCCGTTCAAGGCCGTGCGTTATCACTCGCTGGCCCTCGAACGGGCTTCACTACCTGAGTGCCTCGAAATCACCGCTGAAGCCACCGACGGCGAAATCATGGGGGTCCGCCACCGCGAATTTCCCATCGAGGGCATCCAGTACCACCCGGAATCAATCATGACTTCGACCGGTCGCCGACAGCTCGCCAACTTTCTGAAACGGAGATAACGCATGTACAATCAATGCCTGGAAGCCCTGCTGGAAAAACGCCACCTGAGCGCCAAGGAAATGGAAGGCGTCATGGACCTGTTGATGGACGGGCAACTGACCCAGAGCCAGATGGCCGCGCTCCTGATCGCATTGCGGATGAACGGCGAGAGCGTCCCTGAAATCGTCGGCGCGGCGCGTTCCATGCGCCGCCATGCGCGGTTTATCGACGCCGGTCCGGGCGCGGTGCTGGACATTGTCGGCACGGGGGGCGATTGCTCAGGAACCTTCAACATATCGACTACTTCGGCATTCGTCATCGCCGGGGCCGGAATCAAGGTCGCCAAGCACGGCAACCGCAGCGCTTCAAGCAAATGCGGCTCCGCCGACGTGCTGGAAGCGCTGGGATTCGACCTGCAGGTATCCGCCTTCGCGATGGAGTGCTGTATCCAGGACCACGGCATCGGCTTCCTTTTTGCTCAAACCATGCACCCGGCTATGAAAGTCATAGCTCCGGTCCGCCGCGAACTCAAGGTCCGCACGATTTTCAACATCCTCGGGCCACTGACCAACCCGGCGGGCGCGGCGTTCGGCGTATTCGGCGTTTATTCGCCGACGCTCACGGAAATCTATGCCGAGGTGTTCCGCGAACTCGGCATGAAGCGCGCACTGGTCGTCCACGGCCACGACGGGCTCGACGAAATCACCGTCGCCACCACTTCGCGCGTCTCCGAACTGAAAGACGGCACGATCACTACCTACGACCTTTACCCCGAACGCTACGTCGGCATGACTTATCCGCCGGAGGAACTCCTCGGCGGCAACGCCATCGAAAACGCCGGCATCCTGACCGGAATCCTCAGCGGCAAGGAACAAGGCGCCAAACGCGCAATCGTGCTGTTGAACTCCGGCGCGGCTATTTACACCGCGGGCGCGGCGGACTCCATCGAAGACGGGGTCCGGCTCGCCGCCGAGTCAATCGATTCCGGCGCGGCGCTCGAAAAACTGCAAATCCTGATCGAGAGCAGCAAATAATGAGCACGATACTTGATACCATCATCGACAAGAACCGCGAAGCGTTCGACCGTTCGCCGGACCGCAGACGCGAACTCGAAAGCAGGATTGCGGAACGCGCCCGCCGCCATTCGTTCGCCGAAGCGCTGAGCGCCCCCCGCATCAATGTCATCGCCGAACTGAAAAAAGCCTCGCCCTCCAAGGGCGTCATCCGCGCCGATTTTCCGGTGGCGACACTGGCACGGGAACTGGAACAGGGCGGCGCGGCGGCGCTGTCGGTCCTCACCGAACCCTATTATTTCCTCGGTTCGCTGGCGTATCTGCAAACCGCCGCGGCCACCGTTCAAATCCCGCTTCTGCGCAAGGATTTCATCTTTGACGAACTCCAGATATTGGAGGCCGCCGCTTACGGGGCCGACGCGGTGCTGTTGATCGCGGCGGCTCTGGACCTGCCGCAGATGAAGGATTTCTACCAGTGCGCCAGGGCCCTGAACCTCGACGCTTTATGCGAAATTCACGACGAACGCGAACTCGACATGGTCATGGATTTCGACGCCGACATCGTCGGCATCAACTGCCGCGACCTGAAAACATTCAAAATCGACCACGCGCTGACCTGCCGGTTGCTCGGCAAAATCCCATCCGGCAAAATCAAGGTCGCCGAGAGCGGCATCCACAACCATGCCGATATCGTCCGTCTCCGCGACGCCGGAGCCGGTGCGTTCCTGATCGGCGAGACCGTCATGCGCGGCGAGCATCCCGGCGAAGCGCTCAAGGAGTTGATCCATGAAGATTAAGATCTGCGGTCTGACGAATGCCGAAGACGTGCAAGCGGCCATTGAGGCCGGCGCGTCGTACCTCGGGTTTATTTTTCACCCGAAGTCGCCGCGTTATGTCACCCCGGAACAGGCCGAACGGCTGACGCGGGGAATCGACGTACCGAAGGTCGGTGTTTTCGTCGACCTGCCGCCGGAAAAGGTCATCGCCATCATGGAACAATGCAGACTGGACATCGCCCAGCTCCACGGTTCGGAAAGCGCGGCGGATATCGAAAAAATCGGCCCGCACCGCGTCTGGAAAACCGTTCAACTGCGTACTCAGGCGGACATCGACGCCGCCGCCCTGCTCCCTGCCGCCGCCATACTGGCGGACGCCGTAACCGGCAACGGCGGGCTCGGCAAACGCTGTGACTGGGAGCTGGCCGCCGCCGCCGCATCAAGAATGAAACTGATCCTTGCCGGGGGATTGAATCCCGGAAACCTCCGCGAAGCCTTTGACAAGGTTCGTCCGTTTGCGCTGGACCTGTGCAGCGGCGTGGAGCTGGAACCCGGTAAAAAAGATCATCAAAAGTTAAAGGAGATAAAGAATTATGCCTAGACATTACGGAATCTACGGCGGACAGTACGTGGCGGAAACGCTGATGCCCGCCCTGAATGAACTCGACCGGACTTACCAGGCGTTGAAAAACGATCCCGGTTTCCGCAACGAACTGAACGGTTATCTGCGCGACTACATCGGGCGCGAATCGCCGCTGTTCCTGGCCGAACGCCTCAGCGAATACGCGGGCGGGGCCCGGATTTACCTGAAGCGCGAAGACCTGAACCACACCGGCGCGCACAAAGTAAACAACACC
>CALABZ010000246.1 GCA_937888615.1 uncultured Lentisphaeria bacterium
TGCGCCTGTATGCTGGCGCGTCCCGAAAACCAGAATAAACTTGGGTTCTTCATGGCCATCGACGAAGCGGAAAGCCTGGCTCCGGTCCTTCCCGGCGACCAGGTCATCTGCGAAGCCACCTTGCCGGACACCGAGAAATCGCGTTTCGGCAAATCTTCCACGGTGATGCGCGTCGGCAATCGCGACGTCTTCAAGATCACCCTGACCTTTGCCATCGTCGATCCGTAATCCCGATTCTTGACGCGAGGAGGGATTACCCCTCCCTCGCGATTCCCTTATCCCGCGCAGAGAAGCAGGTTCAGGGCATGGACGAATTGCCGGGCTTCATGAACCTTCTCGGCTGTGGCCGCCACTCCCTTTTGGGTAATGGCGTAATATTTGCGCGGTTTGCCCACGGTCAACTGCCAGGAACTTTCGATCAATCCCTGATGTTCCAGCCGGTGCAGACAGGGGTAAAGGGTTCCTTCTTTCCACGCGAATGCCCCCTCGGTCCGTTCATTGACCAATTTTATAATTTCATAGCCGTACATGGTTCGTTCCGATAATAATTTCAGGATTACCGGTTCCGCCACACCTCTCATCAGGTCACTGTTCACTTTCATCTTTCACCTCGCCGGTTATTTTTTTAAATTCATTCAATTGATTCAACAGATAGGAACGGTAGGGTTTGATCGCAAATTCCTCGATTCCGGCAGTGTTTCTGAAGAAAAACTGGTCTTTCCTCAGATTACGATCAATTTCAAACCGGTAATAGGTTCTCAGGATTCCGCCGGTGACCAGCAGGAATACGATCATTGCGGGAATCAGGTTGGTCAACGCGGTCATTACGGATATATGTCGCTTCGAATTCGGGGCGATCTCCGCTTGCCGCCGCCGCAGTTCGCGCAGGAATACGCGGCAGAACCATAGCGGCAGGATGACGGCGAAAGCCGCCGCTTGAATCAGGAATATTTCTTCACTTTGCGCAAATTCCACGAAACAGGCCAAATGCAGGCCGGTAATATAGAGGCCAAGAGGAATCAGGATGCCGAAGAGGAAAATCCTCAGATAGGCTTTGCCTTTCAGGCATAGAATCATGCCGCGCCAGCCGGAGGCCCACCCGACGCTCAACCAGATGCTCATTGCCAGGATCAACAGGAACCAGAGTACGCTGGAAATCGCCAATGCGATCATATTGTTCAGGTTATAGGTTATCGCGTGATCCGGTTTCAGCAGCGAGGCGTCAAGCGGGATGTCCGGTGGAATATAGCACATGGGCGCGAACCAGCCGCCATGACGGCGGATCAGCTCTGACCATTGATCCCTGCGCGCATCCCATTGTTTGCGGTACTGCGCCGCAAAATCCTGAATTCGGGCTGTGGTATCCGCTGTTTTCCGGGCCAGCTCTTTTTCCCCCAGCTTTTCATAAAGCGGGGGGAGGCTTTGGTTGAATTCCCGCGCCATGCGATAGGCGACGATGATTTGGATCAGGTAAACGTCTTCCCGGGCGACTTGTTCGATCATTGCCGGCCAGGTGTCCAGCAGTTCCTTCGCCTCTTTGCGGCGGCCTTCGTCGATCAGTCTGTCGGCGTACAACGGTATCGCCCGGGCGAGGTTCAGATAAACGGACTCCTGCGGCAGCAGGATCGTGAAATACAGAACTTTGCGCATGATCTGATCATGAAAATCGTTGCCGGGATAAAGCCTTTTCTTGATCAAGTCGCTTCTTTCGGGCAGATGAGCGCTAAGATACGGACAGGCAATGGCTTTCCGGTATTCTTCCATGCTTTTTGCCGCCGCTTTCCAATCCTTGATGACATATTTTTCTTGGCCGTATGTGGGGGGCGGCAGGTATGCGCCCGCTAGCAGATAATGATAAAGGGCGTTGCCCGGCTCCCGTGCGGCGGCGAATTCCAGCGCTCCCGTCACGGCTTTCGGAGTGACAGGGTGTCCCGCCAGTGACCATGCGGTCATGACATAATAAGCCAGATAGACGGGATAATCGGGATGCTCTTCGCAAAGTTTCTTCCGTATGTTCAAGGCTTCAGCGGTGTTTTCACCGGAACCGAACAGCATGATATTGTCTCCGGACAACGGAGAGTCGAGGTAGGCGAGTTTGCTTTTTCCAGCAATTGCCGTAATGAATTGGCGGGTGACCTCCTTTGGCTGGTCGAACGATGTGTGAGAGTAGAGCATGTGAAAATTGCCGATTCCGAACAAGGTGCGGTAATCGACCGCCAGGGCGAGAGCTCCCAGCAAAATCGGCAACGCCAACACTTTTACCGCCAGGCGGGCCCGTGAACGCCATTTTATCCGGGAAGCGTTCGCACGGAACAATCCGGCCCCGATGTCTTCGGGATCGCCGAAAGCCCGGAGGGTTTGCTCAATGCTTTCGGCTTCACTCATTCCCTGTTCCTGCAAGTCGGCGCATTTATCCTCGAGGTGGGCTTGCAACTCTTTGGCGATTTCCTGTTTGAGTTCGCGATCATCGCACAACGCTTCGGTCGTGCGGCGAATTATTTTTTCAAAACATTCGTGCATGGCGGTTGTTCTCCAGTTATGCCTTCTCTGTTATTATACATCGACAGCCGATGTATGTCAATAGGGGCAGTATATAAAATCCGTAAAGATTTGAATTTGCCCCTGAAATGGAGTATAGTATCGGGATGAACAACAGGGAATTGATCCATGAGTCGTGAATTCATTCTGCGCGGCAATGTATTTCAGGTCTGCGCACGTTATATCGCCCCGAGCATCATCGGCATGGCGGGGCTGTCGGTCTATGTGCTGGCCGATACCTGGTTTATCGCCAACGGCATCGGCAGCGACGGACTGTCGGCTTTGAACATCGTACTGCCGATTTTCGGACTGATGGGCGGCATCGGGTTGTTGTGCGGAGTCGGCGGTTCAACGGTTTTCTCCATCGCCCGCGGACGCAGCGACGAACGGTGCAATCGCCCCTTTATGACCGCGCTCCTGCTGTCGGGCAGCGCGGCGGCGGTTTTTACCGTTGCAGGACTGTTCTTCCCGTACCGGATCGCCGAATGGTTCGGCGCCACGCGTGAAATCATCTCGTATGCCGAAAGTTACCTGCGGACCGTCCTGCTGATGTCGTCCTGCTTTCTTCTCAACGCCGTTCTGCTGTGCTTCGTTCGCAATGACGGCGCGCCGCGTCTGGCCATGACCGCGATGGTGACTTCCACCCTGGCAAACGTATTTCTGGATTACCTGATGATCTATCCGCTGGAATGGGGTATGTTCGGGGCGGCGCTGGCCACCGGGCTTTCGTCGCTGATCGGAATTCTGGTGTTGAGTCTGCATTTCGTCCGTGGGCGCAGTAATTTCGGCTGGGAATGGATCATGCCGGGTTGGAGCGATATCAAGCGCCTGATTCCGCCGGGATTGCCGGGGGTTGTCACCGAGGTATCTTCGGGGGTGGTGATTTTTTTGTTCAATATGATGCTTCAGCTTTATGCGGGAAACACCGGTGTGGCGGCTTACGGCATCATCGCCAATATTTCGCTGGTGGCGGGAGCGGTGTTTACCGGCATCGGGCAGGGGATTCAACCGGTCGTCAGCACTAGTTTCGGGGCCGGTGAATATGCACGGATCAGGCGTGTCTGCATTGTCGCGGGGATTACCGCGTTTGCCGCGGGGGCGCTCTGCTGTGTGGGCGGAATCATCTTTGCCGGTGCTATTGCGGCGGCATTCAACAACCGGGGCGTTGAGGCGCTGACGCGCCTTACCGTCAACGGCATTTACTGGTATTTTCCGGCATTTCTTTTCATGGGGGGCAATTTTGCGGGGTCGGCGGTGCTGGCGGCGATGGAGCATTCGCGGGAAGCATTTTTCATTTCGCTGCTGCGCGGGGCGGTGTTGCTGATTCCGGTACTGCTGATACTGGGGTTCTGGTTCGGTTTAAACGGCGTCTGGCTCAGCGTTCCGGTAACGGAGCTCCTGACGATGCCGCTGACGATCTTTCTGATGAGGTCGGCGTGGAAGCGTTTCCGGGGGCCGGGGCAGTGATCCCCGGCTCCTGTTAAATCCATTTCGCATGGCTGTCTCATAAAAAAACGTGTCTTTTTTAGTGTTCTATACTTGCGGATTTTTCAGCACGCTGTATAATTTAAATATAGAACAAACTATAGAACACTATGAAGATCGAAACAAAACACACCTGGATAACGGCAGAACTGGAACGGCAGATTGCGGCGGGACATTACCATAAACGGCTGCCGCCCCTGCGGTCGTTGATGAAGGAATACAATGTTTCGCTGCAGACCATCAGCAAGGCGATAAGGCCGCTGACCATGAGCGGCATGATTTCTCCCGGACCGCGCGGCAGTATCATTAATTACACGGGCACGGTACGGGAACGCCATTATGCGTGGGGGATCTTGTGTTCCGGCAGCACAGAAATCACCGAGGTGAGTTACGAATTTTTCCAGATGGTTCGGCAGGCATTGGCGCGTGACAATCATAATATCACGTTTCTGGACGGGAGCAATAAGCGGTTGCAGCAGGATACGGAGTTCTGGGAAAAACAACCCATCGACGGATTGGTTTTCGGATACGGAACCCTGACTTCGGAGTTGGCCTGGGCGGTGCGCCGTGCGGGAATCGTCGGAGTGGCGCGGCACCATGCCGGAAACCTGCCGGTGCATGTGGTGGAGTACGACACTTTCGGCGCCATTGATTTCGTGCTGGGTCAGATCATTGAAAAAGGCTACCGGCGGATTGCTCTGCAGTTTGCCGCTCCGCTTGAGGGCTATCAGGATTATGCGAACGGCAATTGGGACCACCTTTGCGACAAGTACGGGATCGCAAATCCCGAATATCGCGAGATTGTCATGCCGGGATACCGGGAGGCGCGGGAACGGCATACCCAGTATTTATGTCTGCATACGCCGCCAGAGGTGATCCTCTGCTGGCATTCCGAAACGGAGGAGACATATCGAACACTGAAACGGTTGGGGCTGCATGAAAAAGTCAAGCTGGTTTCCTACTTGTCCAACTGGCAGCCCCAGGGACATTTCATCGCGTTGGAAGAAGTTCGGGAAGATGGGTACTGGCAGGCGGTTCGCGAGGTCCTGCTGGAGGCGGTGGAGACAAATCCGCAGAAGATGATTCATCGCAAAGTTCCCGTTTTTCCGAAATTCATTCAGGAATTACCGGATATTCGCTGAGAGAGAGTTTGAAAATAAAATTCGAGATAAAGGAGTTATTGAAAGTTATGCATAAAATTTTCTTTTTACTGTGCATGTGGGCAACGGCGTCTTTTGCCGGTGGAATCGATCTGAAAGAATATAAAAAGACCGGTTCAGACCGGACGCCTCCTCCGGTCGTGGTCAATCCGGCATTCGAGGAAGGAGCGAAGGGATGGAATTTGAAGGGCAAGGCCAGGGTCGAACGCGGATCGGGAACTGTGGCTTCCGGAGGATTGCTTATTGAGCGTTCCGCCCCGAATGATTATTCTTTGAGCGGTCAGGAATTGAAATTGATGCCGGGACGGGTCTATAATTTCAGCATCATGATCCGCAGCGAGGATGTCAAAGACGGTGACCGGCGCGGGGCCACTTTCGCCGTGGAGTTTTCCGACAAGACCGGGAAATGGATTCGTGGCGGCGCATATCCAAACGGACTTCGCGGTACCGCCGATTGGACCCGGATCGAGGCCAATAACCTGAAAATACCGGAAAACGCCGCACGGACCAGCGTCACTCTGTACTTGGGCAAAGGATGTACCGGCAAGGCTTATTATGATGACCTGACCGTGACGGCGGCCGACATGAATTGGTCCATATATGCGCTGAATGCCCCGATGGGAATTATCGCCCCCGGCAAAATTCTCCGCCTGGCGCTCAGCAAAGACGGCAACTCCATCATGAAAGCCGCCGCTCCGGGCAAAATGATGCTTTGCGGCGAGTTTAACGGGGTTCAGATGGACGCTCCGGTGGTGAACGGCGAGACGGCCCTGCGACTGCCGGAAAATGCCGGAGGCAGCGGGGAATTGAAGATTGCCGTGGTGGATACGGACCGAAAGCTGATTTTGGAAGAAACCGCAATTCCCCTCACTGTCAAAGAATTGCCGGAACCCCAGCCTGTCGCGTCCTGCCGCATCGACGGGCAGGGATATGCCGTGGTGGACGGCAGGCGTTTTATGCCGGTGGGCGTTTATTGCAATGCCCAATTCCCTTGGGAGCTCAACAAAATTCGTGACGCCGGATTCAATACGATCCTTCCTTACAACAGCCTCAGCATGGGGTTCAGCAAAAAAGAACCGGGATGGGAACGGATCGGCGAGGTTTTCGATTATTGCGAAAAAAACAATATGAAGATTATCTTTTCACTGAAAGATGCTTACCGGAATGCGGGCAAATGGGCGGTACTGTCCATTTACGGCGAACCGACCCCGAAAGCGGTTGCGGCCAAAGCGGCTGAAATGTTCCGCCGCCGTCCGGGGCTGCTGGCCTACTACACCTGCGATGAATTGCCCAACCAGATGATTCCGGAGATGACGGAGCGCCGCCGCCTGTTGAACCGGGTTGATCCGAACCATCCGGTATGGATTGTCGGGGCTATCGGCTATACCACCGAATCAATGAAACCGTACGGGCCTGCGGCGGATGTCATCGGAACCGATCCCTATCCGATCAGAAACAACTATTCGATCAAAAATATGGAAGATCATTTGCGGAAAACCGTTGAAGCCGGTTTGCCGTATTGGGTCGTTCTCCAGATGTTCAATTGCCGCCGTTACAGTCAGAGTGATCCGAAAGCGGAAACCTTTCGTTTCCCGAGTGCGGACGAGTTTCGCTCGATGATTCTGCTGGCGGCGGGATATGAGGTGCGCGGATATATGTTCTATGCCTACGAGGCATTGTGCAAGCCCAACCCCAAACTTGACGGCAATACCGAAGACAACCTGAAAACGATTAAGGACGGCATCGGCATGCTGCGGAAACTTGAACCGTTCCTGCTGTCCGGACAGCCGGTGAAGATGCTGCCGGTGAACGTGCGGCAAGGCGATATCCGGGCTTGGGAATTCAGCGACGGCTCCGGCAACCGGAGAATAGCGGTCGTGGCATTGGGGCCGGGTCCGGCCGAGGCGGAAATCACAGTCGACCGGCCGGAACAGTTCAAATCGCAATACGGCAAGACCCTATTGAAGAATGGGAAGCTTTCCTTCAAAGCCGACAATATCGACAGCGATCTTTTAAGCAATGACCACACCATAAATAATTAAAAAAGAATAGAACTCAAAAAGGAGACGGGCAGATGAAAATAAAAATGAATTTTACATTGATTGAACTCCTCGTTGTGATCGCGATCATCGCGATCCTTGCCGGAATGCTGTTGCCTGCACTGAACAGCGCCCGGGATAAAGCACGCGCCGCCGGCTGCATGAACAACTTGAAGCAGGTAGGGCAGATTGCCCAATTTTATATCGCAGATAACAACAGTTGGGCGTTTGGTCCGATGGGAGGACTGCTCCAATATCCGACCACCAGTGACGGCAATTGGAAGTCCTATGGAGCCTTGCTGTTGAAAATCGGATATGTGACCGGACAGTATTTCGCCGCGGGCAGTTTCCACGTCGCCCGGTTTATGGCCTGTACAACCGCTAAGGACACTTCCGGCACCAGAACGGTGATCAAGGACGGGCTGGTCAATTGCCTGTACACTTACGGCATTGCCCAATATACATATGCCAGCACGGGAACTGCGGAAAGCGTTTATCCGGACAAGGCGTTCAAGACCAGCCTGAAGGCTTATTCGCGTCCCGCGAATTTTCCGTATATTATAGATTCCGCCAATGGTACCGCCAGTACCTCCGCACCTCCTTTCCCGTGGTATGTCTGGGACCGGCGGGATACCCAGGCGGAAAAACCGGCCGGAGTCCACTCCGGACGCTGCAATATCAGTTTCCTTGACGGACATGTAGAGCCGAACGACCGTCAGGAACTGTATAGCCGGTATCGGATTCCGAATTTCGCCGTCGTAACTTACTGACAGATGAGGTCAGTTCGGACGTGTCTCCGGGTCCAAGGCGGTGATCTCAGAGGGCAGGCGGCCGTAGTAGAGTTTGAAACAGTATTTTCGGGGGCCCGGTTTCCAGGTGGTACGCGGGTCCAGGAAACATTCGCCGGCGTTGCCTTCGAATTCGGCGACGATACAGCGCTCGGGCGTGTTTTCGACTTCTTTGCGCCACAGAACCCTGCCGCCGTCGGGAATGACTTTGTCGCGGTAATCGCCACGGGAAAGCCCGACGGCGATTTCGGCGAAGCGCAAAACGCTGTGCGCCGGGCTGTCGGCGAGGAATTCCTTGAGGAGCCGGAAACGTTCTTCCAACAGGAGCTTGCCGCCGCTGAACAGTTCGTCGCGTTTTTTCATGGCGTTCAGAAAACGTTCCAGAAAATTGTCGTCGCTGCGGACCGCCATGGTGAAGGATGTATGGAGTTGCGGGGTATTGTACCAGTTGTCGAGGATTTGCGAGAGCCGGTGCGCGGTGTGCAGATCTTCGGCGGTCATGGTCAGGGTCGAGCGAACCTCATAGGGCGGGAGCGGGTTGAAGTCGCTCATGGTGCTCCAGAGCGGGGTGCCGGGGAGGATTTTCAGGAGTTCGAGCTGGATTTCATGCGGCTGGACATGGATCATGGTTTTGACGTCGTCGACCAGGCTTTGCAAGGTTTGCGAAGGAAGCCCCGCGATGAGGTCGGTATGCAGTTCGAAATTGCCGCATTCGAGGAGTCCGCGCACGCCTTGCAGGACGCGGTCCACGTTGTCCCGGCGCAGGCAGACGGCCAATACATTTGGGTTCAGTGATTGAACCCCGGCTTCGACGTGAAGATTGCCGAGGGCCAGTTCCGCCAATAGTTCCGGTTTCAGCCCCGACGGCTCGATTTCAAGGTGAAAACGCATTTCGGAAAACTCGGTGCGGAACATTCGCAGAAGCTCAATCGCGCGCTTTTGTTGTTGATTGAAGGTGCGGTCAAGCACCCGGATTTCCCGGAAGCCGGCCTCGTACAGTGCCCGCAGATCATCCCGAATTCGTTCCGGGGAGTAATAAGCGACCCGTTTTGACATCGAACTGGTGCAGAAAATACAGCTTCCGCCGCAGCCGCGCGAGGTCTCAATCTGCCAGAACGGTTTGCCGGGTGAAATGTAGCCGAGCTGGTGCGGCGACGGCAGATCGTCGAGCGGACCGTTGTAGCACCCTTCGAGCACCGCGTTGTTTTTCAAATACCAGTGAAAAGTGGTTTCGTCGCCGCTGATGACGGCGTCCGCCTCCGGGGGACATTCCCGTTCCGGCGGATATTCCGGGCCGCCGAGGGCGATCCGGGTTTTCGGCAGGACTTCGCGGACGATTCGGCACAGTCCCAGCAGCGCTTCGACATTGAAAAGATAGGCGGTGCCGCAGACCACGTCGGGTTTGAGTTCGGACAGGGTTTTTCGCAACAGTGCCGTATCGGGATTGCGGATGGTGAATTCGAGTTTGTGCCAATGCCATTCGGGGGCGAACTTCTCGGTATACGCCCGCAGCATGCCGTAGGAAAGCATCGAATGCGAATAGGAGGAGTTGACCTCGAGAAACAGTACGTCAGGCATGGTCATCTCCGTGAATCGGGCGGTGTGCCGCCTCTCGGGCCCGGCGGTGATTTGCCTCGATTTGCGCCAGCGCTTCCGGCGTGAACCAGCTTTCCGCAAAGCGGCGGCAGATGATGTTTGCGGCCAGTTCCGACGGGTGAAGCATGTCGTCGCGGTAAAAACGGTAGTCGCGCAATTCGTCGGTCATGATCTCGTAAGCGGGGAAATAGACGCTGTTTTCGTCCGGCGTGGCGTGGAGGGCGGCCAGCAGATTGGCCTTGGAATGCGCGTTCAGCACCAGGTCGCCCGGATAATGGCGCACCGGCGAGAGGGTCAGGACCAGCCGGAGGTCGGGGCGGATTTTGCGGACCGCGCGGATCAGGTCGGCGATGGCTTCGCGGTTTTCATCGTATGACAATACCCGGCGCAGGAACAGTGACCCCGGCATTTTATGGCAGTTCGCCACGACGGTTCCCGTTTCGCGGAGCTCGTAAACCACCGACGAGGAAAACGTCAGGACCAGCAGTTGCGCCGTTTCCAACCCTTTGCGAAATTCGCTCATGGCCTGGTTGCAGACCGCCGCCGCCGCGTCCGCATTGCGCCGCGCGAAAACCCCGTGATGCTCCCAGGAAAACCATAGACCGTCCTGCTCGAAAAAATCCGCCGCGGCGTAGTCGCGTCCTTCCGTCACCCGGCGCATGGTGTCCGCCATCGATACGGCGTTGTAAACAATGCCGCACGGATTGCTCCAGACGCGCATTCCGCCGTCCTGCAGGAACTTCCCGATGCGTTCGGAGAAACACGAACCGAGAACCGCGACGCCGGAATTCGCCCCCAACCGTTCTTTGATGTCCGGCACCTTGACCGGAGTAAATAAATTCAGTGTCATGTCTGTGCCTGTCATTTTTTTGTATAATATACCAGTGGTTATGGCGAATGCAATTCCAGACTTGCACGGGGAGAAAAGCATTTGGGCAAAAAGGTTCTTTTTCTCCGCATCCCTCTTTTCAAAACCAACGCAAAAAAATGACAAAATATTCGGAAAACCTGTTGACAAAACGGGGAATCGACGATATACTAAATCTAGTTACCTAGACAACTGGATAAATGGGTTTTGGAAATTATGAGCGTTCAGACAAAATCGTATAAACGGGGAACTGCAAAATATATGCAGGTGCGTGATGCGATCTACCGTCAGATCATGGAAGGGAAATATCAGGCCGGAAGTACGATTCATTCGGAACCGGAACTGGTGAACATTTTCGGTGTTTCCAAAATGACCATCCGCCAGGCGCTTACCGAACTGGAAAACGAGGGGCTCCTCTACCGGAAACAGGGAGTCGGCACCTTTGTCAACGATTTGAGCACCGCCGGAGTCAGCCGGATCACCGTGATCCTGCCGGGGGTCGCGCAGGTGGCGAAACAGGGGACGATGTTCAAAATCATTCATGGGGTTCTGGAGGAAGCATATTCCTGCGGGATCGCCCTTTCGATTTATGCCGCCGAACAATACGATCCCTGGAAGATTCCCCAGCATTCCGGCGGGGTGATTTTTCCCACTCCAAACGCGGAATTGATGACAGAGGCCGAGGAAATGGCCCGCGGCGGTTACCGCGTCGTGGTCATCAACCGTGAAATGGACTGCCCCGAGTTGAGCTTTTTCACGACGGATCACCGGCGTTCGGCGGAAATCGGAACGGAATTTCTGATTGGGCGCGGGCGGCGGCGAATCGCGTCGGTCGGCGTCATGGAACAGCGGCACCAGTTGGCCCGTCTTGCCGGTTGGCGCGAGACGCTGAAGCGGCACGGTCTGGAAGGCGGCGAGGTTGAGATGGAACCATTGGAAACGTTCGTTGATGAGAAACAGGCCATCGAAACCTTAAGCGGTGCGGATGCCGTTCTGGTAACCGAAGGGCGCCTGCTTCCTCTGACGGTGAAAACGCTGGTCAAGCTGGGGCGGAAAATCCCCGAAGACGTGGAAATTGTTACCTTCAACCGGATTGAGAAGGATATTCCGTTCGCCGGATTCATTCACGAACTGGTGGAGCCCCTGGAGGAATACGGCAGGCTGGCGGTGCGCCAATTCATTGAGGGGGGAGGGCATCAGGTCGGGCGGCGTTTTGAAGCCGTCCTGAATATTAAACAACCGCCTTTGGCGTGAAAAACAGGACCATTCAACTTAGGATATAAAATGGAGGTTTTTGTATGAGGAAGTGTTTTACACTGATTGAACTTCTTGTTGTTATAGCTATTATTGCGATTCTTGCAGCCATGTTGCTCCCGGCGTTGAACCAGGCACGCGAATCGGCTCGCAATGCACATTGTATTTCCAACCTGAAGCAACTCGGACTGACGGCGGCTTCTTACGGTTCCGACTATAACGATTTCCTGCCCTACAAGCAACCCAGCGATACGGTCCGGGCCAATAGTTCATGGCGGTTGAATTCCTATAATTGTTTTGTCATACTGGCCGAGAACGGTTATTTCGGGACGCCGATCGAATTCGTGAGCAAAAATGCGGAGTACCAGCAGAAGCTTAAACCGTATGCATTCTGTCCGAGCGACCAGCAGAATTTTTCCCGTGACGCCAGCAATGGAACGAAAGGGACATCCTATTGGAATATCGTTTTCAGCGGAGACAGCGCCTCGGAAATGGCCGCCGACAGTTCCTATGCGCGTTTGAATATGGCCAAAGACGCTCCGCAAAGAGTATGGACAATGGACCTGGCTCCGAATAAAATTTATCTGGAGCGCACCTCCGGCGACTATGCCAGGGCGAATCATCCGACCCGCCATAACCTGTTGGCGCTCGGCGGCAGTGTCAAGACATTGGACAGCAAACAATTATATGCCAATGTCACTGCCTGGAACTTCACGTCTTCCGGTTTCGACTATCTGGATAAAAAATAAAATGAGGATAAAAATGCACAAATATTTCCTGTTCAGTTTATTGTTGGCGGTCTTGATGGGGACGGCATCCGCCGCCGTTCTGGCGGAACGCGGTCAAAGCAACTATTCGATTGTGGTTCCCGACTGCGCCGGACAGCATATGCTCATCACCCGATATTATCGGGAGGCGGCCAATGAATTGCGCGATATGTTCAAAGAAAGCACCGGCGTGGTACTGCCGATCGTTTCCGAAGCGGATTTTCCATCGGGCAAGCCGGGCATCTACATCGGGGCCACCAAACGGGCCGCCGGGCTCGGACTGGACAAGTTGGAACTTTCGCCGTGGGAAACGGTTACTGTCACGGACAACGGCGACATCATCCTGTATGGCGCCGACCGGGTTTTCCGTAAACAAGCCAAAGACTACAATGACCTGCTGTTGGGGTCGGTTCGTGCCGTATCGCTGTTCATGCGCGACGTGCTGGGAGTGCGGTATCTGATGCCGACGGCGTCCGGCAGGAGCGCGGCCCCCCATGACCGTCTTGAATTCAATCAGCCGGAACCGCTTCGCAACAAACCGGATTTTGTTTATATAAGCGGTCGTCCGAACGGTATTTTTTACGATTATGCCAACAACTTTCTGCCGATGCCGTTTTACGGCAGTTACGGGGGGCATTCGCACGACAAAGCGGTCCCGGGAAAGAAGTATTTTGAAAGCCACCCCGAATATTTCGCGATCGTCAATGGCAAACGCAACCGGACCCAGGTCTGCCTGAGCAATCCGGAGGTCCGTGAGATGATTTTCCAGAACCTGCTGAAGCGTGCGGACGAAGGCTATGACTGGGTACAGTTGGCCCAGGCCGACGGTTTCGCGGGCTGTGAATGTCCGAAGTGCAAAGCCGCTCTGGGGACTGGCACCTGGGGCGAAAAACTGTGGGAGATCCACCGTGAAATGGCCGAACGCTTCGCCCGTGAGCGCCCCGGCAAAAAAGTGGTGATCCTCGCTTACACCGTCACCCGCAAGCCGCCGGAGAAATTCAAGGAGTTTCCGGGAAATGTGATGATTGAACTGTGTCATTATGCCAAAGATGATTTCAAGGCATGGAATTCTGTCAAAGGGGTCGGCGGACTGACGGTTTACGTTTACAACTGGGGCTATTATAAGGACGAGGGATTTTCGCCGAGCCTGTCGCCGTCATTTGTTCCCGAACAACTTGAATTGTTTCGGAATAGCAACGTAAAGGCGATTTACCGTTGCGGTTTCGGGGAACTTTTCGGACTGGAAGGCCCTGTCTATTATACCTATGGGCAACTCGCCGGCGACGCCTCGCGGAAACTTCAGTCCGCCTTGAATGAATACTATGAGCGCGCCTTTGGTCCGGCGGCGGCGCAGATGGCGAAGTTCTTCGGGGTTCTTTATGAACGGGTGAACGACGGGCGGTATCCGGAACCCGATTGGAGCGATTTCATGTATGGAATCACCATAAAACTGTATGAAAATCAGCGCTTGATGGTCAGGCGTTATCCGGCCCGGGTTTTGTCGGAACTCGACGCGATTCTTACCGCGGCCGAACAAACCCCGAATCTTGACGAGGCGCAGAAACACCGGTTGCATTTGACCCGGATCGAATTCGACTACTTGAAGTACAGCGCGGCCTTGGCCGAGGCTTTCCTGAAGTGGCTCGATTCCGGTAAAAAAGAGGGATTGCTGCCGCCGCTGCGATCGGCGTTTGAGGCGAGGAACCATTATATTGATTCCCTGTATGGATCGAATGAAAAAGTCGTTTACGATGATTTCAACATGTTTTACGGATGTCCCCGTGCGACACTCCTGAACGGAGGCCGATTCCGGGGAGTGATGAAAGGGGCGTTCGGCTCTGAATTAACACCTGAAAAATGGTAGAACCAATAAATGATAAAGGAACAATGATGGATGTGTTGAACCGGTTGTGGCCGATGCCGCAACATGCTGAAGTACTGGAAGAATCGTTTTCAAAGCCGGAGCGCTTTTGTTATCATACGGACTTGATCGACACCGGGGATGACCTCGAAAGCTTCGAAGGCGGCTGCCCGATTGAGTTTCATCTCGACGGGCAGGCGGAAAAAGCGGAAGGGTATCTGCTGGAGATCAAACGTTCCGGT
The DNA here is from genome assembly GCA_937888615.1 of uncultured Lentisphaeria bacterium. Lineage (GTDB taxonomy): Bacteria > Verrucomicrobiota > Lentisphaeria > Victivallales > Victivallaceae > UBA5239. Next base: position 14,599 of record CALABZ010000246.1, read on the forward strand.
GTTGCAATCCATGCCGCCGACCGGGCCGGGCTCTTCTACGGCTGGCAGACGCTGGTGCAGATGATTCGCTACAGCGCCGCCGGTGAATTATGGAACTGCGCCCGGATTACGGATTATCCCGCATTTCGCAAACGCTGTTTCATGGCCGACATGGGGCGCAGTGTGTTCACGCTGCCGATGTTGAAGCAACTCGTGCGGATACTGGCCCGATTGAAGATGAACCAGCTTCACCTGCATCTTTATGACGACGAATTGTGCGGCATTCGCTTTGCAGGGCTGCCGTTCGGTACCGAAAACCCCTGCGCCATCAGTATTGCCGAGCTGGGGGAACTGGTACGGTTCGCCGCCCGGTTCCACGTTGAAATCGTGCCGGAACTCGAAGGGTGGGGCCATGTCGGCTCGCTGGTCGCCCATCGCCCGGACCTGCGCGGCGGGGAGGGGCTTTATGACGGTTCCAGTTTCCTGATCGGCGAACCGATGTTCGAAGTCATGCGCGATATGATTACGCAGGTCGTGGAGGTGATGCCCGCACAGGCGCAGATTCACCTTGGTCTGGATGAAGCCCTGTGGTTCTGTGGGCCGGACATGCCGGAGGGATTCAACCCCGAACAGCTTGTCGGACGATATTACCGGATGCTCCGGGAGGTGGGGGCGGCGACATCGCGCGAACTCTCCATGCGGATCTGGGGCGACCATGCCGGACGCCCGATTCCGTCGGAAATCAGCTCGAAAATCATCGTCGAGCCGTGGTGTTATTGGAATGCCCTGCGTTCGCACATGGATTTCAGCCTCGGCAGGTATGCCGCGGGACCTTCGCCGTGGATGGCTGGAGCGGGGCAGAGCATGGGACAATATCGCGGGGCTTATCATGCCACCCGTTATTGGGCGACCCGCGCCGCCGCGCTCGAAATTGCGAATCTGGAAGGGATCAATATTACGTTCTGGGGCCGGAATGACCTCGAAAATCACTTTATCACACTGTTCGTGGGGGCGGGTTTCATCTGGAACCCGACTCCGCCGCTGGAAGTGGCGAAGGAACAGGAATACGAGAACTTCGAACGGAAATTCTATCCGATGCAGATATTGTTCCAGCACAAGTTTCGCGAGGCATGGCCGGAGGCGCTGAGAAAATTGCGCCCGGCGACCGTCTATCACGGACATCATTTCCTTGATGGCAGACATGGCGAACCATTCACCCCGCTGGTACCGCTGGCCGGAACCGCCAAACAACATAATTTTCTGGCAGAGTAAATCCATTCGCTATCGTTGCAAGACTGGCGTTTCTCCCGAATTTTCATCATTTTATCGATTCATTGATCCGGTATGAAGTTGAAAAGTCGTCCGGAGATGATATTGTAATGCATCCATGGATGGCAGTTCCCTCTTATTCGGGTTTCTGCTGTTCATAATATGAACATTACATTTTATCTTTGACGGCTTTGCCGGACAATGAAATGATAAACAGATCGATGGATCAAGAAGGAGCCTTGCGTATGAACGAGCCGAAAATTTACTTCATCGGCGCCGGCAAAATGGCGACCGCCCTTGCTTGCGGTATGGTTAAAGTAACCGGGGCGGATTCGATAACCGCCTTTGACAAATCCACGGAGGCGTTCGAGGCGTTTGTCCGCAAAACCGGAGCCGCCGGGACTTTTACCGTGGAGGAAGCCGGTATCGTATTTCTGGCCGTCAAACCCCAGCACCTCGCCGCCGCCATCGCCGGCAGGGAAAGTATCCTGAAAGATAAACTGATCGTTTCCATTCTGGCCGGAACCCGCCTTGAACAACTGCGGGCCAAGACCGGTTCTGAACGGATCGTCCGGGTCATGCCGAATATTTCGGCCACAATCGGCGCGGGGGTGTCCGGCGTTATCAAGACCGATGCCGTCAGCAATGCCGAGTTCGCCGTCATCGAAAAACTCCTGGCCGCCACCGGCGTTTATGAATATTTCGGCGAAGAATATCTGTTCGATGTTGTCACCGCGCTTAGCGGCAGCGGTCCGGCTTTTGTGTTCGAGTTCATCAAGGCGCTGGCCGATGGCGCCGTTACCGCCGGTATGCCGCAGGCCCAGGCTTTGCGGCTGGCCGCCGCCACCGTTGTCGGGGCGGGGCGCATGGTGCAGATGGGCGAGGATCCCTCACTGCTGCGCAATCAGGTGATGTCGCCCGGAGGCACGACTGCCGAAGGGATTCGCGAGCTGGAGAAGCACGGTTTCCGCAGCGCGGTCATCGAGGCCGTTATTGCCACCGCCCGGAAATCACAGGAACTGGGTAAGAAATAACCATCAGATATTGAGGTATGCTATGGAACTCGACTTCAACCGCAAACTGAGTGTGATTGTTCCGGTTTTCAATGAGGAAAAAACCGTGGTGGAACTGGTGAAACGGGTTCTGGCGCGTCCCGAGACCGGCGAGGTCATCGTGATCGACGACGGTTCCAGCGACAACACCCGCGAGGAACTCAAGGCTTTGGCCGACATCCCTCAGGTGAAAATCATTTATCAGGAAGTCAATCGCGGCAAAGGTGCCGCCGTTATTCGCGGCATTGCCGAGGCGACTATGCCGTATGTAATCATTCAAGACGCCGATTTTGAATACACGCCGGACGATTATCCGCTGGTCCTCGCGCCGCTGTTGCAGGACAAGGCCGATGTGGTCTACGGGTCGCGTTTTATGGGAACTCCCGGCCAGGTCCGCTATTTCCGCCATGAAATGGGCAATAAAATCCTGACCTTTTTCTCCAATCTCTGCTCGGATATTCACCTGACCGACATGGAAACCTGCTACAAATGCTTCAGGCGTGAAGTCCTTCAAAACCTGAACCTGAATTCGCAGCGCTTCGGTATCGAGGTGGAAGTCACCGCCAAACTGGCCAGATCGCGGCAACTTCGGATATGGGAAGTTCCGATTTCCTACAATCCGCGCAAATACAATGAAGGCAAAAAGATCACTTGGAAAGACGGCGTTTCCGCTATCTGCCAGATCGTCAAATATAATATTTTCGCCGATAAAAACAAATTTTACAAACGTCCCTGGGGCGAGGTCCTGATTCAGCCATGAGCATCAAAATAGCCGTTATCTCCGACCTGCATTATTCCGCAAAGCCGAATCCGTTCATTCCGCAACGACGCGGCGAACTTTCCGCCATACTGCTGCTCCGCGCCGTCCATCGTTTCAACCGTTTTATCAAACCTGACATCGTGCTGGTCGCCGGCGACCTGATCAATGATCCCGCCGCGCCGGATGCCGCCAAACTTTCCGGGGAACTCCGTGATATCCTGTCTCTGCTCCAGATGCCCAGTCTCGTGATTCCCGGAAACCACGACTTGAAGGGCGAGGAGTTCTACCGGATTTTTCCGCGTCCGGAACTTTTCACCGATATCGGAAACGTCCGCTTCGTCACTTTCGACGATCCGGAAATCCCCGGCTACAATGCGACCCGTACGCCGCAGGATATCGAAATCATGCGCCGGGCCCGCGACGGCTGGCGGGGACAGTTGGTGTCCGTCCAGCATGTGCCGCTGGTGCCGCCTCAGGCTGCTCCCTATAATTACGATAATGCCGACGAATTGTTGAAAATATTCGATGAATGCGGCTATACCGCCTCGATTTCCGGGCATTTCCATAACGGACTTGAACCGATCCCGCATGGGGGGACGACGCTGCTGACGGCCGCCGCCGGTTGTGAACCCCCTTTCCCGTATTATGTGGTGGAAATCAATGATGCGGGCCAGGTTTCGCAAACCACCGAAGTCCTCAGTCTGGACCCGGCTCTTAAGCTTAAAGATTATCACGTCCATACGCCATTCGCCTATTGCAATGAAAACATGTCCATTCCCATGATCAATACCTTGGCGGAAGCGTTTGGACTGGCTGGTACGGTGATTAGCGAACACTCCTCGCACCTCTATTTCGAATGTCCGAGCTATAGCGCCAAAGTTTATTACCATCAAGGGCTGGAGGCGCAGGACCGGTGCCGTACCGCCGAATATTTTGCCATGTTCGAGGAACTTGCAGGACCCGGCAATACGCTGGGCATGGAGATTGATTTCGACCATCTGGGGCGTCCGGTTATTGAACCGGAGGACTGGAACCGCCTGCGGTTTCGCAACGGCGCCATCCATGCCTTGAAAGCCATCAGCGAAAAAGCCGATTATGAAACCGTCAAGGACAATTTCATGTTTCAGGTGGAGTCCATCCTGAAAAGCGGCGTCGATCTGTTGGTTCATCCGTTTCGCATCTTCTCATTCAATGGAGTTGCCCAACTTCCCAAGCCGACGGACCTTTACGAGCCGCTGGCGTTGATGCTGAAAAAATACGGGGTTGCCGCCGAAATCAATTATCATATCAACGAGCCGGAACCGGAATTTTTCAAGACTTGCCTCGCCCATGGCGTCAAAATCGCTTTCGGCAGCGATTCCCACAATCTTTATGAGGTGGGCGAATTCTATCCGCACCTGAAGCTGCTGGAAAAAATCGCTCCCGGAGCCGCCGCCGATTCGAGCCTCTTTATTCAAAAAGGCTGAACTTTTAAGTTTCGATGGCACTGGCACCTTGCCAGTCGGAGTCCAGAGGCGAAATCTCGGCTGTCTTGAGGCGTTTTATTTGATTCTAGCCAACAAATTTTCCGCGAAGACCTGCATTCCTGCGTCATTGGGATGGCAACCATCGGCAAAATATTTGGATTCGGCCGGTACCAGATCGGTCCCTTCGATCACCGTCACTTGGTCAAAGTCGGCGGCGACCTTGCGAATGATTTCGCGGTATTCCTCAAGGTTGTTTCCTTCCGGGCCGGAAAGCCACGGAATCGGGGTCAGCATATAAATGGAAACGCCTTCCCTGCTGGTCAATGCTTCAAGGAAGCCGCGGGTGTCGGCGGTGAAATCCTCCAGCGGACGCTTTTGCGCACAGTCATTGACGCCGAATGCAACCACCGCGGTGTTCCAACTGAAATCCAGCGCCAGACGTCCGACCTCCTGCCGCATGACTGCTCCTCCCACACTGATATTGTGGAAATCCCGTTTCAAACCCGCCGCCAGCATGGCGGCGTAAGACCGGAGTGGTGACGTGCAAGTCATTCCCTGGGTGATTGAATCGCCGAGAAACATGATGCGTCCGCCCTGATATTTAACCGGTTCCAGCGTGGCGTCATCCGCGATCACCAGTTCCAATACCGTACATTCGCATAAATGGGGGAGGTAAAGCTCAATGGTATGTTCACCGCCGCCGGCCGGCAGTTCCGCATCGAACGCGAATCCATCTTCGACCGATTCAGGGGCAAATGTGGATCTCTGAACGCCGTCAACCACCAGATCGACGGCATAAATTTCACGGGCAGGTCTTCCGTAACTGAACTGCATAGCGACAAAAGGGGTGTTGGAACGGAAACAAATTCGGACTCCGGAAGCGCAGTTAGCCCGGATCTCGGCGGCTTCCGAATAACTGTAAAACTCGGTTAATGGAGGGGACATACGGAGAAAAGTAAAGCCATTTTCGGCGGCGACGACCTCAGCGGCGCCATGAACGAGTTCGATATGGTCGACCAGATTAATTTTCATATTTAATGTTCCTGCGTTAAAATTATTCTCTTAATGTAAACAATAAAGAGATGACTTTCAAGTACAAGAGCGGAGTAAAAGGAAATTATGGCAGATATTTTCCTGTAAAAAACGATATCGCAATATTGATTTTTAAGAAAAATGGATTATCTTAAAGTTTCAAGCCGCCGAAGTGGCGAAATGGCAGACGCGCTAGACTCAAAATCTGGTGTCCTCACGGGCGTGTGGGTTCGACTCCCACCTTCGGCACCACTATTTAAGCTCAAAAGGGCCGATTTTCATTGCAAAATCGGCCCTTTTTCTAATTTTCTGGCCTCTTCTCCGTTTTGGACCATAAATCAGAGTTCCAGAAAAACTCTTGTTTTTGGCTTTATTCAAAAATAAGTTTTTTTGAGGATATTTACGGCATAAAATGGCGGAAGACCTGATGCTTCGTCCCTGGATAGGAGAAACTCAAATTCCTTTGACGGTTTCACTGGCCACTCGCTGGACATTGCCGCCGAGGATCTTACGAATGTCGCTGTCTGAATGTCCGCGCTGAACAAGCCCCACGGTGAAGAGCGGCCAGTTTGTCCAAGTCATGGAATTCATCATCTCCGGAGTGGAATCGAACGGATCAATGGGCGGAGTCCAAAATTGTTCGAAAATCGGACGAGCCTTACTTTTGAGCAGACCCGGTTTCACTTCACCAACTCGAGTACCGTTATCTGTACCGATTGCCACGTGGGCGGCGCCGAAATTTTCCACCAGATAGTCAATATGATCCAACAGCGAATCAATCATCCCACTCCGGCGCAAAAACCAAGGAATGGCACACACTCCGACATAGCCGTCGCTTTTGACGATCGCACGAATCACCTCATCGCTTTTTCCTCGGTAGTGCTTGCTCAATGCTCCCGCTACCGTGTGACTGGCTACCACCGGTTTTGTCGAACAAAGCGCCGCTTCCAGGCTGGTACGCTGTCCCGAATGCGCCACATCGGGAATGATTCCCGTTCGATTCATGGCGGCTACTACATTTCGTCCGAATGAGCTCAACCCGCCATCATTGGGTTCCGCACAGCCATCGCCGATCAGATTACGTCGGTTATAAGTAAGGTGCATCATTCGCACTCCCAACTGAAAAAATACCGTCAGTTGTTCCAGGGCTTCTTCTTCTGATCGCAAAAAGTCTGGCAGGCATACCCCATTGGTGGTCAGGTAAAGCGCTCGTCTGCCTGCGGCTTTGGCCGCTTCCACCTGAGATGGAAATGCCGCCCGCTGATAGAGTTCCGGATAACGATCCGGCAAATAAGTGAATCGACTGAGGCGCTTCAGCAGCTCAGGGATGGAATTGCCTTCCACTCCGGCATTCTGGAACACGCAATCTACCCCTGATAGCTCCCATGCTTCGCGGTACAGGGCAAACAACGCGGGATCCCGCAGGAAGTCCACTTGCAAATACTGTTCATACCGGGTGATCCGTTCATCACGCCCCGCTCCCTCCTCCAACATCTGGTCTATCAGGGTTCCCGGGCATTCACCGCTTGGAGCAAACCCGTAAGCATCCCAGACCAGGGCGTCCTGGTGCAGTTCCAACCCATGGGTCAATTCCGCTTTGGAGGGTTTCAGTATCTCCAAGGCAAGTTGTCGGCATTGTTCAAAGTGCTGATTCATGAATTTGTGTTCCTCCTGCATTGGTAAAAAGCTGAAGACGGTAATTTTTCTTATTTTTAAAGCTGTTTGCAAGACTGATTAACAGGATGTCCTGTTAATTGTTCAAGGACTCATTAATCTAATTTAGTGGATGTCGTTTTTCAAACTGATCAGGAATAAAAATTCTTATTTTGTGCTGATCATTGATTCGCTGCCATATATTACCTTGGTGATGAGGACAGAGAGTTCTTTGAATGGACCTCATTCCAGGTTACAGGGGGGTGTCCCGGCGGCGCCGGAAACTCTGGGGAGATACCTGATAGCGGGTCTTGAACAGATTGGAAAAATAGTAGGCGTCCGTGAAATTCAGTTCACCGGCGATTTCCTTGATCGATTTTCGGGTTTGTTCAAGCATGATCCTCGCCAGCTCCAACCTTTTATCCGTCAAATACCGGTAGGGGGATATTCCATATTCCCTGCGGAAAAGGCGGGTGATCTGCGAAGGCGATTTTCCCAGCGAGGCCGCGAGTTCCGTCATGGCGACGGGCGCGGGGAGCCGGTTGTCGATGTAACGCTTAATCTCCTGCACGGTTTTACCGTGTTCCTTGACGAAGGCGCACTTGCTCAGGCAGTAAAAAAGTCGATGTGCGACGAGCGTAGCCGTTTCATGCGCCTGCTCGGGGTGGGTGCGCATTTCCTCCAGGCAGGCGCGAAACAACGGTTCCTGGTTACATTTGGGGAGATAATGCGTTTCGTCCATATTGTAAATGCGGACGAGTTCCTGTACCAGGGTACCGCGGAGATTGAACCATATTTTTTCCCAGGGATCATTCGGCGAAGTCCGGTAGGAATGGGTAGTTCCCATATGGGCGATATAGACATCTCCGGGGCCCGGATGAAATTCCAGTCCATTGGTTCGGAACACCCCGGAGCCGCTGACGATATATTCGACCACGCATTCGGGCGAGTTGCTGCGTTCCATATGATAATGCGGGCGGCAGTGAGTGATTCCGCAAAGCGGCATATAAAGGCGCGCGTCGCTTTCACTCGAAAAGGAGACGACACATTCTTCATTGAAAAAGTCGAATTTGCGTGAAATGCTCATCTTTTGTTGCTTTCCTCTATTCTTTAGGTTTCTTTTTCTTATTTTACCATCTTGTTTTTTAAATGCAAACTTATTATAATTAAATTAGATCCGGATTTTTTTGATACTGAAAATATAAATGCATATAACGCAAGGAACTCAGGAATGAGAAAAGGAATTGTAGTGACGCCATCCGACTTCAAGGATGCCAACTGGCCGGAGATGATGCGCCGATTTTCGTTGAATACGCTTGGGCTGCATTCCGGCGGGGGAGCCCGGCATGATGTCATCGCCGCGCTTGGTTCCACCATGTCGGAAACCTTCATTTCCGACTTGAAGTCAATGCAGCTCGATTATGAATATGAACTGCATGTAGTGGATGAATTGCTGGATCGGAAACTGTTCAGTGAACACCCGGACTATTTCATCTGCCGCGAGGGCGCCCGCTGCGAGGCCGGAAACTGGTGCGTATCCAACGCGGATGCCATGAAACACATTGGGGATAATGTCGCGGAACTGGCCGTTCGGCTGGCGCCTTCGACACACCGGTATTTTTTCTGGGGCGAAGATGCCGCCGCCAGTTGGTGTCATTGTGACGCTTGCGCCGCACTGACTCCGGCGGATCAGGGATTGTTATGTGCGAACCGCCAGGCGGAAGCGGTCCGCAGGGTCGATCCGCAGGGGCAGACGGCTTTTCTGGCGTATCTCTCCACCTTTGCGGTGCCGTCGGAGGTGAAACCGGGCAAGGGTGTTTTCCTGGAATACGCCCCGATCCAGCGTTGTTACTTCCATGCCATCGACGATCCGAGATGCAGCATCAACCGGCAGTGCTGGCAGACCCTGCTGGGATTGCTTGAAATCTTTCCCGTCGAAACCGCCCATGTACTGGAATATTGGCTGGACGTCTCGCGCTTCAGTTCCTGGAGCAAACCGGTTCGGCTGCCACCGGTGACGCGCGAGATTATGCGGTGCGACCTGGCGGCTTATCACGGGCTCGGAATCCGCAGTATTACGACCTTTGCGGTCTATATGGACGGCGCGTTCTTTTCGCAATACGGAGACCGGCTTTTATTGGACTATGCGGAATTAATCAATGATTTATAAACTCAGGAGATTTGGAAATGAGAAATGAGAAAAAGAAAGTATCGCCCGAAATGAAAACGATCGGAGTCGAATCTGGATTCACATTGATTGAACTTCTGGTTACGATCGCCATCATCGCCATCCTTGCAGCAATGCTGTTGCCCGCCCTGAATTCCGCCCGGGAGCGGGCCAGGGCTTCCAAATGCGTGAACAACCTGAAGCAAATCGGCGTCGGCTTCCTTTTCTATGCCGACGACAATGCGGAGCAGTATCCGACGATGGATTCTCCGCGCTGGTGCAACGCGCTGGCCATCAACTACAAATTGGGACGGAACCTTTTTCTGTGTCCGAATGAACCGGCTTCTTCCTGGTCCGATGAACCGGGGAAAGAATATGACTCCTCCAATATCAGTTACGGCGCCAACCGGAACCTGCTTTACAATCCGGGGAAAAACGTGCCTGCGCTCACTCTGGGCAAACTTCTGATCCTGAAGTCCAAGTATAAGCGGGCCGGGGTCGTCCTACTGGCGGACAGTGTCTGCAAGAAAACGGCGAGTGAGCTCGGCTGGAGCGGGCATATCGCTTATCAGATCCGCGGCTTCTGGCATGGCGGCGGCGCCGGCGTCTACCCGAGCGGAAATGACGTGCCGGTGGCGGTCCGGCATCTCGGAACGGCAAACCTCTGTTTCGATGACGGACATGTGGAATCCGCTTCTCGGCAGCAGATTATTACCAACTGGCGCACCAAATATTTCAGCATCGCATACGACGGCGGAACATTGTATCAGTAACGGGATTTAGGAGAACAGCAGAAAATGAAAAAATTATGTGTCTGGTTGTTGATTGCTTTCGGCGTCGGGGCCCTCGCGCTGGAACCGGTGGACCGCAGCGGTTATAGCGAAGTTTCTGGAAGTGAAATGAATAAAAACCTGATTGCCGATTCCGGTTTTGAAGAGTCCGGCGGCAAATGGCACTGGCCGCCCGGATACCGGGTCGAGGCGAATGCGGGGCGCAACGGCAGTACCGGCCTTGTTTATGAGCGCCGGGACCCCTCCGCCTATCCGTTGCCGAAACTGGAAGTGAAGCTGAAAGGCGGCGTCACTTATGAATTTGGGGTCTGGATCAGGACCGCCGACCTGGGGGAAAAAGGCGGAGCGGGCGCATGCCTCGAATACGCCGGACGCAGCGGTGAATATCTGGGCGGATGCTATCTGAAAGCGGTTCCCGGCAATCGGGACTGGACCCTGGCCAGCGGCAAGGTCACGGCCCCTCAGGACGCCGTATGCACCGTGACCCCGTATCTGCGGAAAGGAACGATCGGGACCGCTTGGTGGGATGATTTTTATTTGCGGCCGCTTGGTGACCGCTGGCAGATTTACGCCGTCGGCAGAACAAACAACCGGGTCTCGGAACAGGGGGATTTGCGGTTGCGGGCATTGTGCAACGGCGCCGTGCCGGAACGGGAGTCCGAACTGATGGTTCAACTGGAGCTGGGCGGTGAGCGTTTTGCCGGCAGGCTGGAGAGCGGGGAAGCTGAATTCCTGTTGCCGCCACGGATATTCGGGGAAAGTGAGGCATTGATTCCGGCAAAGGTATTGGTGCTTGACCCCCGTGCGAAGAAGATTCTGGCGCAGGCGGAACTTCCGTTGGGGCGCGCCTTGTCTCCTGTTGCGAACAGCTGCGTTCTTGATTCTTTTGGCGTAGCCACGGTGAATGGACGGAAGTTCATGCCGCGAGGATTCTATACGTTTCGGATGAATCAGGAAACGATTCGGATGCTTAAAGACGCCGGAGCCAATGTGCTGATGTGTTATGGTACGCCGTTTGCCGTAGTCCCCGGAGCGAGCGGGGTTGACGGCATACGGAAAACCCTGGATGAATTTAACCGCAATGGGCTGAAGGTCATTTTCTCGGTAAAAGACGTTTACGCAGGGTCCAGGCTTGAACTCAAGGAATGGTACGGCACAAAGGGCGACGATTCCATTGTGGAGCGTATAGTCAAGACGTTTCGGGACCATCCCGCGTTGCTGGCGTGGTATATGTGTGACGAAAGCCCGCTGGATATGGTGCCTCGGCTGAAAAAAAGGCGCGAACTCCTGAATAAACTCGACCCCCATCATCCGACCTGGTCCGTTTATTATCAGTTCGCCGATCTTGGTGCTTATGCGCCTACGCAGGATATTCTGGGTGTTGACCCGTATCCGATCCGTTCTTCCGCCACACGGAATATGCAGATGGTGCAGTATGCCATGAAGCAGTTGCAGAATACTGGTTTGCCTGCGTGGGTTGCGGTACAGGCGCATAATACCGGCATTTACGATATTTCCAATCGGAACGGCATCACCGGCGACTGGCGCGGTCCCGACGGACGCGAAATCCGGGCGATGACCCTGCTGATGGCGGGATACGGAGCGAAGGGTTTTCTTTTTTACGCACTGGAAGACTTGAAGCATCCGCGGTTGCCGAAGGGCGACTTTGAACGCATCTGGCCTGAAATCAAAGCGATTTTCAGCTTGCTTCGGCGTCTGGAACCCTATATCACCGGCGCTCATTCCATTGAAAAATTGCCTTTGGAAGTGCTCTCCGGTCAGGTGGAAGCGTTCCGGCTGACGGCGGATGACGGAAAACAGGCGGTCCTGATCTGTGCCATCGGTCCCGGAGAAGCCCGGGCGGTTTGGCGGGGGCGGGGACATTGGCGTTCCGAAACCGGCCGGACCGTTCCCTCGGCGGAAGGCGCTCTCTTTTCCGCCACGGACATTGACAGTGATGTCCTCTGGCTGGACTGAACCCGGAGATCGGGTGTTTTTCCGGCTCATTCTGTCGGTTTTCACCCTAAGCGAGTTTATCGATTTGAACTTCTCTGTTGCCCGTTTATATTATTTTGTTAAACCAAAATAAGGATTTGATTTTCTATGAAAAACCAGCGTTCAGGGAACCTTCAGGAAGAGGAATTAATTCAGCCGAAGTCGAAGATGAGGTGAACCGTTTGTATGACCAGCTCGATTTTTCTCAAATTACGACAATTCAAATATATATGCCAGGAAAAGAATTTTTTACAAATTTATATAATATTGTTCAAGAACGTTATAAGATAGATTTTTCCATGAATTCTTGTCTGAATAGCCTTACTGCAGATGATATTTCTAAAGAGCTGAAAGAATTTTTTGCTCAATTATAAGTTATTATTGTTCATTCCACAAGAATTATGAAAAACTGTCA
>CALABZ010000247.1 GCA_937888615.1 uncultured Lentisphaeria bacterium
ATCCGTTCGGAACGGTTCAGCCGGCAAGTCATACTTATTGCACAGATTGCCGACCGGACTGTCCGCCCAGTCATATCGGGCTGCGCATGGAGCCGGAACCAACGCCGAATTCAAGATCACTGTATTACCGTCAATACGGGCATTGGCCGTATAAAACTTACCGTCTTCGCCCGCAATGACAAAACCTTTCAGCTTGTCTGTTCCGGCGATTTTCAAACAGCCCTCCGTGTTATCAAAAGAAATTCGCAAAGAGCCGCCATCCAGTTTCACTGCTTTGAAGATCGGACCACGTCCATTGGCTACGTTTTTCCCGTAGACTTCAGCCAGGGCGTTGACGGCCAATCTCCGACCAACTTCCTGTTTGTTTTTCGGATGAACATCGCCGGGTTCGCCGATATCGATCGCAGTAATCATATCAACATTCGGCAATGCCGCTGCCGTTTGCGCCTGGGCTTCGCGAAGGACCGCCCAGCGACTGTCTGCCTGAAACTCCATCGGGCTGCGAAAGTTGGCCAACTGTACAATCAGGAACGGAAAGTTTCCTTGTCCCCAGCGGGAACGCCAGTCCGTAATCAGCGTTGACAACAGTTTTTGATAAAGTTCCGGGTTATTTTGATTGTCTTCCCCCTGATACCAGATCACGCCGCGAAATGCCAACGGCATTAGTGGTTGAACCATACCGTTAAACAGTTGCGTCGGTAAGTTTGGAGAACATAATCCTAAACAATGCTCAACCGCATAGCGCCAATCACCTGCCAGTTCCAACGGTTTACTGTCGGGCAAGTCCGGACATTTGAGACTCATAGCTTCAGCCGGACCGGTCATGCCGCCATCGTAAAATTCACTGCGTGCCCGAACCGCGATCACATTCGCCCCGGCTTTAACCAGATGTCCGGGAACCTTGTAGATCCGACGACGACTATATACGCTCTGATCGAAAAGGCCTCCGGTCGCCCCGACTTTTACCTCGTTAAAATAAGTTATATCTGTTTTGTCCACTGCACCAAGCGAAAGCTCCAGATCATGTCCGGCCCATTGTTCAGGCAGCATAATTTTATGGCGAAACCAGATAATACCGCTGAAATCAAGTCCTCGCTGCTGCCATTTGGCCGGAAGCTTCATAACCGGCCACGATTCAGCAGCAGGACAAGCCAGCTCTGCCCAACCGTTTTTTAATGGTTCAGCCTGGTAAATCCCCGCCGCACACTGACGACTCGACGCAACAGACCTGTCTTTAAGATTATGAAGGGTTTTTTGTGTTTCAGGAATTATGCCAAGTGCCTCGGCGCTAATCCATGACTCAGCCATGGTCCCCCCCCAGGAACTATCAATCAAACCAATCGGAACATTCAAGTCTTTCTGTAAATCGCGACCGAAAAAATAACCGACTGCGGAAAAGTCCTTAATATTCTCCGGAGAACATACTTTCCAGTCAGTCACACGTGGAACATCTTTCTGCGGAAAAGCTGAAGGCTGTCGAGGCATATCGAATATCCGTATCAGGGGGTTGTCCGCCTGAGACAATTCAATGTTCGCATTAAGCGCCTTTTGTACCGGCCACTCCATGTTCGACTGGCCGGAACAAAGCCAGACTTCTCCAACCAGCACATTTTTCAACGTCAAGGACTCCCGCCCCGTGGCAATCGTGAGAATTTCCGATTTTGAAGATGCGGCAAGTGGTTCAAGAACAACTTTCCAACATCCGTCAGTTCCAGTCATAACAGATTTATGTTGACCGTTAAAGCGGACCTCTACGTTTTCGCCAGGTTTGGCCCGACCCCATACCGGAATTGGCATGTTGCGCTGCAAAACCATATTATCCGTAAATATCGGCGCGACCGAGAGATCCGCCGCCGCTTCCGCAATCAAACCACATCCAGTCATTAGAATCACCATACAAATCTTTAGTTTTTTTAGTGTATATCTTCGCATAAAAACAAACATCTACTTTATTTAATATTTTTTTTAAAATACAACCAGTGAAAATCAACTGATATTTCCAGACTTTCACTGGCTGATGACCAATAATTATTTTTGCGATTTTCCTTGTCTTTCAATAGGAAATTACCGTAAGACGAGCCCGTTTATATTTTTTTGATCTGAAGTTGATTTGCTTCGATTCGTGCATTCCCTTCGCAAGTGAGTTCACCTTCGGCCGGCATAATACATGCGTTTAGTATGATGCGCACATGCTCATTTGATTTGCCTTTCAACAGAGCCGCACTGCGTTTGAAAGCAGTACCAGTAAAAGTGATGTCTGTTGGATAGTAATCCGTCTCGCGTCCAGAGAGTACCCGGCAGAGCAACGCATCTCCATCTATCGTAGAATTGGAAATATGAATATTTTTGCAGGGCGCATCCAGTTCGAGCATGGCCCCGACTCCGCTGCCGGAATAGATACCGTCAAACACAAAATCTTCCTGAACCGGGATCGGCAGACTGTCAGGAACACTGACAGCCCATGGGTTGGCACTCAATTCAAAGGCGAAGGCGACTTTCCGGGTCTTTTGCAGGAAAATATCCCGGAAGGTGATCCGGCGACAACCAGCATCGTATTTGCCATCGTGTTTCTGAACCATGCGCCATTTAATACCATCTACCTCGGCAAAACCATTTTCATGGGTAGGCGGTATATGGGATCGCAAGGGAATATCACGTTTGACAACAGGCATGGAAGCGGAATAGAGCCGTCCGTTGTGAACCGCCAAAGTACTATTTTGTACTTCCATGCCGTCGTACCAGTTACACCAGGAACCTCCGAGCAGACGGCAGAAGAAACCAGTGGTATCAATATCATTCAGGTCATAACAATCTTCAATTATTCCATCCTCAAGCCAGCCGTATTGTGCGTTGGACAGACAGTAATCAAAAGCATTGAGTGCGATAGGATCGTC
>CALABZ010000248.1 GCA_937888615.1 uncultured Lentisphaeria bacterium
GTAAACAAAGATCACCCCATAATCCAGCCAGACTGTTTTCATTATTTCCCCTTTCGTTTCAATGCGGCGGCATGAACATATTCGAGGTCGGCTTCTCCTCCCACCGTCCGGGAACCTGCTCCGAAAGTGATTAATGGGTCGCTTTTGCGGCTTCCGATCCGTCCGCTGCCGAGAAGTTTGCCGTCCATATACAGGGAACCCGACGAAGTATCGGTATTCAGTATCAGGCGGAATGTATGGAATTGCCGCCCCGTTCCTTCGGGCAGTTCAATTTCGCCCCAGGGGGCGACGATTTTCCGATCATACAGACGCAATGCGCCAAGGAGAACGCTTCCATCCGGCAAACGAGGGGCGGAAACCAGCAGAAAACCGCTTTTGTCTGTGGGAACATTAGAAATCCGGGCCCGAAACTCCGTGATGAAAATCCGGTTCTCCGGGTCACTCCAGCAAGGCGGAGCCAGACGATAATTACCGTTGCGGTGGTGATTCAAGTGAAAGAAACGTTTCCCGTCCTCCTCCTTTATCGAGGCATCTCCTCGCGAATAGCCGCGGACGAATATCGGCCCGGCAGGGGACACCCCCGCCGCCGGATTGAAATCGACCGTCCATTCCGGCGCAAGATCGCGATATTCGGGCAGGGCTGTTACTGCGGGAAAGGTGAGTTCGAGTTTGAAATCGGTGATTTCCATTTTTTGCCCACCGCCCGAGAGAAGGATGTTTTTCCAGAGTGAAATTCCGTTGCCGGGACCGGAAAGCGAACCGATCAGGATGCTTTGACTGTCCATCAACGGTAATCCGTAAGCAAAATCCTTTAGCCGTGAATCGGGATTATCCACATTCATTCGAAGCGGGACCGCGCAAAGCTTTCGTCCATCCGCATAGAGAGTCAATTCTTTGTCGCTTAGTTCCACCCGGTAATGGTGGAATTGGTCTGTTGTTTGAAAAGGTACAGCCGTGTTGTTGAAATAAAACCCGATTTTATCCGGTTGGAATGTAATAATTTCCACATGTTTGCCATTTGCCAGACGGATTACCGCGCCCAATGGCGCATTTGAAGACTCCAGTTTCAGGTCGAACTCGACAATCAGGTTTGCGTCAGGCAGGGATGGTAATGGATAAAGGAAGTTTACCATATCTTTCGGACCGCTTCCGGTATCGGCAAGCCGATAAGCACCGTCGATGATCTTCTCATAGCGGGCGGGTTCTCCGCTGTGCGGCATGTAAAGTCTTCTCCATAGCAGTAAATCCGGTCCGGCAAGCAGTTTTTCTCCAGACAAAATGACCTTATCAGATGAGGGAACGGGGGCGCCGGTCAGCGAGAAGGTGATCTTATTAAGCCCCGGTTTCGGAACATCGATTGGAACCGGCCAGGATATGATGCCGTTCGGGCCGCTTTCGCCGCCGGAAATCTCCCGGTCATTGATTTTCAGGCTGATCGCGGCGGGCGGCAACGGCGTTTGAAGGCAAGCGGTCAGTTGCGGTTTTCTGTCTTGTACGTCCGGGCGGCTCAGGTCGTCGCCGAATTCGAGCAGGTATTCAAGAGGGGTTCCGGGGGACAACAGCCCCGGCGTTTGCGGAGAGAGCGGGCGCAGGGTTTGATATTTATGCCCATCCGGGATATAGGAGTCCGGGTGTTTGTCACGATACGAAATAAAATAGTTTTTGTCGTCAAAACGGATATTGTCAAGATTACCGCGAAAGTTGCGGAGGAATCCGCGATTTCGGTTGAAATAGTAAAGACCGTCGGCTCCGGCCTGCAAGGCGGCGGCTTCCCTGGCGCGATAACCCTCCAGCGAGTGGCGGTCGAAAGCCGGATGGGTGGGGCGAATCCGACTTTCGTCCAGCGAGGCGATGAATTTAACTCCATTGCGGTCACAGAGACGACGGCTGTATTCCCATGGGTTCAGGCGCAAATAAAACCCGGCAATATAGATATCGAACAGTTTTTCTTTCATCCATTGTTCGACGTCGAGTCCGGCGTCGCGGGCATAGCCGGTCGAATCCGGTACCCGTACCGCAATTAAAACCGGGCGTCCCCGTTTACGCCCCGCTGCTTCGGCGGTCCGGTGTATCTTGCGCATGCATTCGGTTATCATTTCGCATTCTTCGCTCCTGGCCGGGGCGCCGAATGCAACACTTTTGAAATACTGCAGATGCCGGCAGAAATCCAACTCGATTCCATCAATGTCATAGTTGTTTATCAGTTCTTCCGCAATCGCGGTAAAGCGTTCTCTGACGGCCCGGTGGGTGAAATCGACTGCGCTCCAGTGCGCATAACGCGGACGGTTCTCATAAGACCCCATCAGGTATTCCGGGTGTTGCTGTTTAAAGGGCGGGAAAAGAAAATGCTCATGTCCGGGGCGATGCGTGTAATCATGCGTGTCATTAACGCGCAGCGAAATGAAAAATTCAAAACCGTTTTTCCGGCAGAATTCTTCGGTCAGCTTGACCGGATCGGTACCCATTTTCAATAGATCCCCGGTGATGTTGCGCCGGGTGTCCAGCCGTTCCGGGTCCGAATTCAGGAGCTGGTCCCCGGCCTTGGTGCGGCTGGTCAGATAGCCAAAACCGGAAGACACCGGACAATAAAAAATACTGTTTACTTCGGTTCCGATGGCAAAATGATTGCGCAATGCCAGAAATTCCTCACCGCTGGCCGGTTTTCCCGGAGGATATACGAGTGCATCGCAGCCATCGTTATTATAAATCACTTTCCGTTCACGATTCAAAGCCTTTTCCTTCAGGTTCAGCCACTCATTGTCGCCGGGATTGCCGGCAAGGACGACATGGACCGCCAAGGCTGAAATCCACAACAGCATTTTCTTTCTGTGAAACAGCATTATTTTCTATTCCTCATTGTAGAGTCTGATTTTGTATTCGTTAATCCAGCCTAATTGCCCGGTGAAGTTCGGTTCGTTCGCCTTGACGAAATTTCGAAATTCCGCAATGGTGAAAGGAGCCGCGTGTCCATCCGCAAATACGCCTGAAAGCATCTGGTTGTGCCGCGCATAGAGTAGATAACTGCCGGTCAACTGAAAGGAAAAATATTGGTCGTAAATAGTCGAACCGTAATAAAATGTTTCTCCCGCCAGGAACAGTTGCGAAGGCTGTCTGAGTCTTTTCAGAATGATTCCCCGGTAGTGACCATTCTGATAGGCGAATTCCTGGAACAGATTATTGCTGGAGCTGATATAATGATTGCCGGTGCCATATACGTTGTACAGATAATTTTTGCCGGTGCTGGTTTCCCGCTGGGGCTGAATGTTGGCCGGGCACGAAAAGGTGTCGGTGGAGTTCAGATACCCGAGGTGCTCCAGTCCATCCGCCCAGGAAAGGGATTGTTTCCCGTTTACCAGGCGCTGGTTCCAATAAGTATTGATATATCCGTCAAAATCCTGACTGTAAATAATCAGTTGGAGGCCGGAATCTTTCATGTTGGAAAAACATTTGATGGCTTTGGCGCGCTCGCGGGCCTTGCTAAGCGCCGGCAGGAGCATGGCTGCAAGTATGGCTATTATTGCTACAACTACCAAAAGTTCTATAAGTGTGAAATAATAGCCCTGGAATTTTTTTCTTCCGGCGAGGTATCCGGATGATTCAATGTTTCTCAATTTTCTCATTTTCATTCCTTCCCTTATTTTAAAAATTTCAATGTGAAAGCGATTTGGAATTGATCTGTGGCGGATTTGGTTCCTTTACTTTGTTTGAAAACGTCAGACTTTCATGGCCTGGGGGATTCCAACATCGTATTCGTTCAGATAATTGATTATGTTTTTCAAGTTACGAACCTGTACAGATGTATGCTCACGAAAACCGCGCTCGGCCTCGGCTTCCCTTCCGTTTTTTATATGCTCGAACAAAGCCCGATGTCTCTCCATTGTTAACTTCAGGTTCAGGTCAAAATAGTCTTTTTCGGTGAAGCCGGGCGGCAGGAACTGATTGGTGCTGTTCTGCACGTGCAATACCAGCTTTGACGAACCCGCTTTGTTGCAGAAAAACAGCACGATGAAGTATCCGATGGTCTGCATGTGGCAGAAACGGCGGTTGCCGCAGTTTTCCACGACCGTCAGGTGGAAATTCATATCGATGCCGGTCAATTTCCTGCCGTCGTAATTTTCGGAAGCGGCCTCGGCCTCGAATTCTTCCAGATAGCCTTCCAGTTTACGGATCACTTCCGGGGGACGGAGCAGCGCCAGGCGGCGGGCGGCGATCGGCTCGATGGCTTCGCGCATCTCGTACCATTCCAGGAAGTCGTTGAGCGTGAACTTGCGCAGGCGGTAACCGCAGTAGGGGATGTATTCGAAAATATCCCAGCCGACGATCTGGTTGAGCGCTTCGCGAACGGCGTTGCGGCTCAGTCCGAATTCTTCGGCCAGCACGGATTCGCGGATCGGCTGTCCGGCCTGGAATTCGCCGCGCTTGAGTTTTTCAATCAGGAGCCCCAGGGCGATAATTCCCGCCGGCTGTTTTTCCATGTCATTTTTCGTAATCATAGCACCCTAACTTGTGATTCATAATATAATTATAACCGCTTCACGGAAATTGTCAATAGTTTGATGCAAAATTGTTGACAATTTTTCTTGAGGCAAATCTATATCCCCTTATTCGGCGTCGATAAGCAGGAGGCGGCGGTGCAACCCCAGCCCCCACCCCCGTGGCTGGAGAATGCACTGCCGCCGAAAGCGATTTTACCTCGAACGCAATTTCTCCTTTGTCGTCCATAGTCCCGCCGAAGGGGTGCTGATAAAGTATACCTCTTCGCCGTCGGGCATGGTGTTAAAACCGTTTTTCATCTTCGCCGGATCGTAACGGCGCAACGTTTCTTTCAGGTCGGCATAGCCGAAGTTGACCCCTTCCACTTCTTCGCGGGTCAGCCCTCCCGGCGCGTAGGTGATTTTAAAGCGCCCTTCGGACGAACCGTGAATCAGGTGCGCGGTGCCGTGGGTCAAATCCTGGAGCAGGGGTTCCCGCCGCCAGAGTTTCATGATATTTTCGGTGCCGGAATAGCCGTATTTACGGATCAGGCGGTCCACGTCGTCCTGTTCGCCGAATCGTTTCAGGCCGGGGGCGATGATCAGCAGTTCGCCGCCGTCGGCCATGGCCATGCGGGTCCGGTAGATGGCTTTGTTGGCGACCCAGGTGCTGTAGAACTCGTCGCCCTGCATGATCGCGACGACTTTTTTCAACGGAGGAACGATGGTGACGTTCTGTTCGCGGGAAAGCCGGGCCGCGTCCATGTAAGTGTTCAGGTCGTCGCCGACGAATACGCCGGTGTGTTCAAGCTTTCCTTCGGTATTGTATGCCATGACCACTTCGAAGAAGAAATCCGGCAGGTTTTTCAGGTAATCGTCCTGCGCTTTGTTGTAGCAGGCGCGGAGCGGAGTAACCAATTGGCCGAGGTTGTTTTCGATGCCGCAGCAGGCGGCCATCATATGCGAGGCGCAGATCATCGGCTTGCCGCCGAGGCCGATGAAGTAATTTTTGTTGTGATTGGCGAAGCCGAGAACTTCATGCGGCACGATATGTCCGATGTTGATGATAAGATCCCACGGTTCATCCAGCAGCATATTGTTCAAAGAGACCGGAATTTCCCAGTCGGCGGCGCCTCCGGAAATCTCGCGGACGAAATCAGCCGGTATGGCCCCGATGGTTTTTGAGCCCGCCCGCCAGTCGTGTTTATGGATTTTTTCTTCGGGAATGGAGCCGAACATCCAGCGGTTTTGTTCCGGCGTGTGCGGTACGTGTTGTCCCAGAGTGGGGATGACGTGGACATCCGCCTCGGTGGAGAAGATCCGGTAAAAAATTTCCGTGATCCATCCGGCGCCGCTGTGCGCCCGGGTAATATCCGGCGGCAGCAGCAATATCCGTTTGGGCCTGCGGCAGATTCTGGCTTTGGCTTCGATGGCGGCTTTTTCGACCAGCTCGAGCATTTTGTTGCGCGGGATACTCCCGACTTCACTGAACCATGGCATAATACGATCTCCGTTTTATTACGAATTTTTAAAACGTAATAACCTAGCGCCTCCACACGACTTTCGCAAGTCGTTCCATGACTTCATTTCTATAAAACCCCGCATTTTGGCGGGAAATGATTACGCGATCAGATTCCGGCGTGGTTGATGCTGCCCCAGGCGTCGCCGTATTTGATGATATCGAAACTGTCCGAATCCTCCTTTGAACGGATCAGGATCAGGAATTCGAGCCCGT
>CALABZ010000249.1 GCA_937888615.1 uncultured Lentisphaeria bacterium
CCGGTAAAGTTTCGCCCAGGCTTCGCCGGATTTGCCTCCCCACGGCAAATAGGAAAATATATAAGTCCAGACCGGGTGCTGGTCGCAGGGCGGCAGTGAGAAATTCATAACCTCGCACTCGACCGGGATTTCTACCGGCAGTGATTTCAGGCGGATGGTTCCCCGGTAGTGTCCGGGGCGGGCCCGGCGGCTGTCGATTAACAGTCTGAATTGAGCGGATTCGAATTCCCCCAGCGCGAAGGGGACATCGACGGATTCGACCAATTCCGGCAGCGGGCGTTTGCTCCACAGATCATACATTCCTGGCCAGACTTCTTTCGCCGGTTCCAGATAGCCGATGCGATGAATACTCAGTTGTTCGGACGGAATCGTTTTGCCGTTCTCGCCTTTCAGGTCGCTGACTTCGAATTCGATATTTTCCACCGGTTTCAGCGCCGACAGGACAAAACTCCGGTGCGCAAATTCATTTATCGCCTGCTTGAATTTCAGGTTCGCCGGATCGGGATGGCGCACATGATCGCTCAAAAAAATGGTCTGGAACACCGGGTCTTTTTCGAAATCACGCTCTTCCTTCCAGTTCGAGGCGATCAGGGCCGTTCTCGCACCGCGCAGTTCTCCGGCAGTCCGGTCGGCGGAGGCTTGAGCTGAACGGCGATTGTCCGCAGCCTCGCGGTTTTTGGCCGCGATAAACGCTTTTTCATTCTCCCGACCCGAAAGCACCAGAAACCCAAAGCTCGACAATTCGTTGAATCCTTTTTTGTCCAGCGACCAGCAACTGTGTTCCGCCGGGCCGCTTTGCGGACGGAAGCTGCGGCAGATATTAAGGCGTAGTTCCCGATGCTGTGCCGGATCGATTCCCAGCGAATGCCATGGAATAACGAATTCGGCCGTCCAGACGCCGTCTTTCAGCACAGATGTTCCCGACCATTCGAAATTGACGAACGCATCTCCGTCCTGCGAATCGAACAACTGCCCTCCGGTCCCGATGACGAATTGACGAAATGCCCGCGAGCCCGGTTCCCCGATGAAACACTCCACCGTATCGCCCTGCCAGATGCCGCCGTCGTCTTTGGACAGTTTCCGGTCGACCTTGGAGCCGGCATCATCAAAACGGGCCGTGATGTACAGATTATCCCGGTCATAAGTGGCCCCGACGGCGGCTTCATGCGCGCTTGCCGTACCGGATACCGATTGCCTGAAGCCCCGGCTGAACGCCATTTGGTCTTTGGAGCCGGCAGCATTCAGCACCCGGATATTCGGTCCGTAAAGATCGGGGGTGGCCAATGCCGAAACCAGGGCGTTGCGTTCGGCGGCACCGGCGGCATTTTTTAGTTCGGTTTCCCACTTTTCCAGCCGTTTCAGGTATTGCATGGCCGTGGGGGCATTCATTGTCGAAGGCATGGCCTGCTGAATTTTCCAGAACGAATCCGTTACCGCGGCAAAGGAAGACTTGCCGTATTTTTTTCGGTAAAGAGAGAGCCGGTTTGACAAATCCCCGGCTTTCTGCTGCGGGACGACGGCATAGTTCGAAAGTGCTTTTCCGCTGCGCTGCGGTTTTTCGAGCGAAATTTTCTTCCCCTCCGTTTTGCGTGCCGTCAGCGTCGGCGATACCCGCAGGCGCAGTTGATCGAAACAGGCGATTCCGCGGGCATGCAGAACGACCACGCTGAAACTGACATCCGTTGCCGCTTTCAGGATTTTTACCGATCTTTCCAGATGAATATTTTTGCCGTTTCCCACCATAAACTGCGAATATTCGGTACGGATGTATTTGCCCGCGGCATTGCGCTGTCCGCTGTTGATGGCGATGCCCTTGCCGCGGATATCCTCGTAGTTGGCCCGTGCTTCGGCGATGTAGGTCCGGTCATGCAGCAGCCGATCGCCCGACACCATGCCGATGCCCCAATAGGAATCGATATTTTCGTCGAACGATACCACCCGATACACATTGCCGAATTGCTCCATTGCGCTCAGTTGGTTGTTTCTGGTATAGGATTCGTTGGTGACGAAGAGGTTTTCACGCACCGTCACGCCGTCGGCTTTCACCTCCAGGTCCATCGAGTCGCCCGGGGCGGGTAGCACCACCTGACCCCGATATTCTCCGGGAGCCGCCCGGACAACGAGGGGGTTACCGCCGGTAATCTCGACTTTTCCGGCATTCACGGGGCGGTTTTCCCGGTCCCGGAGGAAAATCCGGACCTCAACCGGCTGCCCGGCGGCAGGCTCATGAGAGCTTACCGTAAAGTAACTGAAACCGCTGTCGGGTGCGGCTTGCAGCCATGAACCGCTAAATAGAAGAAAAAGAAGGAGGAGCTCCATGGTTTTTTTCATCGTCATATCCTTTATTAATCGTTGTTTCCGTCGAGAATTTATGCAATAGCTTCACGGCTTCGTTCGGTTTCGCCCAACGGCAAATGAATTTAAAAATTTCAGTGACACTATTATAATTATATCTGCCGGGGAGGGATTCCGCAATAACTTGAAAAGTTTAAAAAGTATGATATCCTATCAATAATGTTCACAAATTATGGAATCCGGAAGTCGCAAATGAAACGAAAATATATCTGCCTGGATCATGGGAAAACGCTTTTGCGCGGTTACAATATCGGGTCCTATCCGATTCATCATTTTTTCTACAAGGAGAACTTTTCTCCGGAAGACCCGCTGTACCCGATTCAGATATCCCTGGCCGGCGATGATGAATGGATTGCCGGTTGTTACCGTCACCGGGCGAATTCCGACGTGTTCGCCATTGAATTCGTCCAACAGGGGATATTTGTTTTCACACAGGATGGGCGCAAGGTCAAGGCCGGGCCCGGTGAAATTTTCCTCGTCCATCTGGGCGCGGAAACGGAAATGGCCATCGAAGGGGACTATGCCATGAAGCGGACCCTTGTGTTCGCCGGACCGCTTCTCCCGGGGTGTGTCGACCTGCTGGGGCTTAACGGTGTGAACCTGGTCGCACCCTGTGCCGAAGACCGGATCGTCATTTCCGCATTTTTTGACCGGATTTATGCGCAATGCCGCCTGAATGACGCCGCCAGTTACCACGAAACAGCCATGCAGTCTTATGGATTGCTGGTCAAATTGTCGGCCATCAGCAGGAGCAGCGCATATCCGCAACAGTTGCGTCAGGTTCTTGAGTTCATTCATGAGAATCTGAATGAGCGGCTCAATGTCGAAATGATGTGCCGCCAGGCCGGGATCAGCCCCGCCACTTTGCACCGGATGTTTATCAAGTATCTGAAAGAACGCCCCATCGACTATTTCCTGCGCCTGAAAATGGCCCGCGCCGCCGACCTGATCGAGCGCAAAACCGGTTCGATAAAAGAAATCGCCAACGTCATGGGCTTTTCTTCCCCTCAATATTTCTCCACAGAATTCAGAAAGCGCTATGGCGTAACCCCGAAAAATTACAGCCGGACCGAACTTCATAAGTACGGGTAATCATGGCTTGTTCTTGCCCGACAGTGTAAAGATGGCGAAACATTCAATGAACGAAGGCCGGATTCCGCTTATTTTTCCGGGCCCGGCGGATCAATAGTTCCAATTAAGTCTTATTGCCGGTATCGGTTGATTCCGGGCGGGTGAAGTCTGGAGGTTGTTTGAAAATCGACTGTAATCATTTTTGCAATTGCGAAAAGTCGCATTTTGGTAATAAAAATAGCGCAATGCTTGCTTTTTTGTACGAAGAGAAGTAAGTTATTTCACTATGAAACCAGCGAGATACAAATATTTTGCCACAGTCGCATCTTTGACGGCGATAGTCGTCATGATCCTCTGCGAAGTTCTGCATCCGCTGTTCCACGGGCATTCCCTGTGGGGCGGTACGGAATGTTGCGGTGAAATTATTTGTGAGAAGCAACACACCGCCGCCATTTCAACTGTTCACCATAGGCAGGCGGTGAAAAGCGGCGATTCATCATTTTGTCCGATTTGCGCGGGACTGTTCTTTTCGATCGTCCCGTCAGGGAGTGTGGAGTTTTTTAAATGCGAACAGGCGTGGGAAACCCTTTCCTTCGCGAAGCGTTTTACCTGTTCGGCAATCATCCTGCATTTTTCGCGGGGGCCTCCTGTTGACGAAGCCAATTTTTCCGGGTCTTTAACCCGGATTTCCTGAGAACCGCGCCGTTTTGCTGTGGCGGGGGCTCGGGGTACGTCAACTGAAAAAAAACAATCAAGGAGTCATCCCGCATGAAAAAGCATGCTTATGTCAAGAAATACTTTTCGCTTATTGAATTGCTCATCGTCATCGCCATCATCGGCGCGCTGTCAGCCATGATCATCCCGGCGTTTTCCAGCTCGGAAAAAGATTCCAAGGAATCCGCCGACGCCTACAACAACCGGGGCATCCTCCGCTACATCCACATGTTCAAGGATGCGAACGGATATTTCCCGAGCGGCTTCCACACCGGACTGAGTACGAGCGGGGCCGCGCTGACCACGCTGTCGGAAGCGTTCGGCGAAGCGGAATCGGACGCAATGGAATTGAATGACACTTTTTCCGTGACCACGTTGAGCAATACGGCGGCGACCGAGGACGACAGCGCCAAGCTGTATATCACTTCACTCAAAGAAGCCGGAATCAACTACTTGACCGCGGGGGAAGTGTCCGACGCGACCGCGACGCCGCTGAAAGACAGCACTTCCACCGTCAGCGTACTCAAGGTCGATCCGTCGAAATTCGCCGCGGATGAAGAACCGGTATTCAACGGCAGGAAACTTTCCGCCTACCTGAAACCGCTTCAGTTTGAGATGGGCGAGCATGAGGACAACGGCATCATCGTGGCGCTGTTCGTCACGCCGAACATCGACTGGGAGACCGTCTACAGCGGCGGCTATCATCAGCATGAAGATCACGGCCATTTCGAAAGCAGGACCGCTTCGAAAATCGCGTTGAAAAACACGCCGGTGTCGAATGTGTCCGACGCGGATTTCAAGTATTTCGTCTGCTTCTTCAAGCTCAGTAATGACGGAAGCGCCGCGCAGTTGATCGGCATCACCTCGCCGGAACTGACGGTCGTCGAATAATCATTGCTCCAAATCCAGGTTTTTCCGCAGAGGACGGCAACCGCCGCCCTTTGCGGATTCGAGGTTATATGAAGGAAGAATATGAACTGTTCCATTCATTCCTGAAAAAACAGGGCATGAATTTCACCTCGGTACGCCAAGCGATACTGGATACCTTGTGTGAACAGGAGAGCCATTTCACTGTGCGCGACATCCTGCCGCGGGTGAAAGTCAAAAATATTGCAGTCAACCGCGCCAGCCTTTACCGGAACATCCATCTGTTGAAACTGGCGGGACTCCTTGAGGAAGTGCCGCCGGCGGAACGTTCCGGACGGGGTTGTTTCCGTATGGTCCGGCGCAGGCCGAGGAGATGTATCCTGTTCTGCCCCGGATGCCATATCGCCGAGCAAATCGCCGACGACGAATTCGATCGCGCGCTGGTCCGGCTGTGCGAACGGTTTCGGCTGGACCCCGACACGCTCCAGGTGAGAATCGAGGCGCGGCACCTCTGCGGACGCCATCCACAAAATCATTGAGTGATCCGGTTATCCGGGAATGAAGGAAAATTGAAAATGCATCGAAGAAACGGAAGAGCTTCCGCAAGGAATTTCTCCCTGATCGAACTTCTGATTGTGATCGGAATCCTGGGCGCACTGTTGACGCTGGTGCTGCCGAGCTTCAACAACACGACGACGGAAGCGAAAGACACGGTTGCACTGGCGGAAATGAAAGATATTCAGTCGGCGTTCCGCCGTTTCGCCTCCGACGTTATTTTCCGCGAGGATCAAAGCGGCAACGGCAATAAATATCTCTACGACATCGGCAAATACGGCCTGTGGCCGCTGATGGTTGAAAAACATCCTTTAGAGAGCGAACAGACCGGCATCGAATATGAGGATTACGACCCGGAGGCCGGGGTCGGTCGTCGCGGCCCTTATCTGAATGAAGAAGGCTATCTGAAGATCATTGCAAGTCCGGCCATCACGGGAAGCGGTCAATACGGCCAGCCCGGGGACGAGTCCGGCGCCAGTTCGGTTCCGGTCATTAAAGACCCCTACGGCGGATATTACCGGGTGCTGGTTCCGGCCGCGAACAGC
Organism: uncultured Lentisphaeria bacterium; assembly: GCA_937888615.1. Taxonomy (GTDB): domain Bacteria; phylum Verrucomicrobiota; class Lentisphaeria; order Victivallales; family Victivallaceae; genus UBA5239. The sequence continues at coordinate 6,108 of CALABZ010000249.1, forward strand.
GGCGGCGATAATTTATCTTTATTCAAGCGGCTCCAGAAGATGGTGCTGGTCTGTACCGGCCCCAATGGACAGCTTGACACGACCCCGACGTCGTTTTATACTGCCGGGGAGGACGGTTCACACCAAAACAAAGTAAACGATCTAAAAGCGGAGGGCGACGATATCGTGATTCGTCTGATGCCGCTGGCCGGGTATTGAATATGATGAAAACAACTCCGAAAAATCGAAACCTTTTCACCCTCCTGGAGTTGGTCATCGTGCTGGCGATCCTGGCGGTGGTGTCGACGCTGGTGCTGGACAACTTCGGCGAACAGGAACTCCGCGAACGCCAACGCCAGACCATTGAGCGCGGCAACGCCGTCAAAAATCTGATCACGGGGATGAATCAGCCGGACGGCATCAGTCGCTTTCTCTCCGACATGGGGCGTTACCCGCGGGTCTATAAAGACGGCGAGAAATCCGGCAGGCTTCTGGCCCAGCTTTACGATTCGTCCATATGGGATGCCGGTATGCTTGCCCATGTTGATACAATTACCATCAACAACACCCTGTTGGATCTTCCATTTACAAGTCCGGCCGAGGACGTGAAGGTTAGTATGAACGTGGGATGGAACGGGCCTTATTTGAACAATCAAGGTGAGAATTTTTATGATGGCTGGGGGAATGGCTGGCGGATACTGGGTTATGACAAAGATGAGAGCGAAATCAAAAAACGCTATCCCGTTATCAGTGAAACGTACCTGAAAACCACCACCGTGATCAATGGCATTGCGAGTTTCGGCGCCAATCGTCAGGAGGATGAAAATACGTCCGAAGATTATCTGGATAAGGATGAGATTTTCGGATTTGCCGAAGCGTTGAACACCGCGACTCTCCATATCACCCTGAAGGGCCGCGACAACAACGGAATATGGCTGCCGATAAAAACCGTGGAAACCGATAGTATTCCCGAATATTCCAGCGGTGTCCTTTACACGGAGGATGCTGTGGTGGAGAGCGGTGGGCAATACTATTTCAGTCTGAAAAGCAACAATTCCGATTCGGTTACGGAGTCAAGCTCCTGGAGTCAAAAAAATGCTCGCCTTGTCAGCCGTTCTTCCAGCGATACGGGAATCCGTGTCATGCTGTTTGCACCGCACAAAACAGCAAGTAATCAAATGTCCCTGGGTTATTTCGATTTTAAACCGGCCGCACTGAAAGAGGACGGCGACGTTTTTCTGAAACCCGCTCCCGCCGACAACAATGACCAGGTCAAGGTCATTGAGAACTGGGAGGACGATCATAATCTGACTATAAAAGGGTTGATTCCGGGACGACGGCAGATTTATGCGTATGGTTATTTTTATGAAGCGGCGGCGGGAATCCCTTTATTTCGGCTTGCCTCGGCGGTTGAATGGGTGGACCTTCGAAAAGGAAGCAATCACATCACCTTGTATTTGGAACTAAAAAACTAGCATGAAACAGGGATAAGGAATCCATGTCATTTTTTAATATAAAAGTCCGTGGACGATATTTGATTGTGGGGGATGAAGGGACCGCTCTGATCGGCATTGTGGCCGATGGACGACAGGTACACGCCTCCAACCGCTTCGCGCCCGGTTCGACCGCGGAAACCGTTCTGGAATTCGGGCGCAAACAGGGGGCGAAACAGGCCCTATGGCTGAAGATCGCCGACGTCCGCGAAATTGAGGTCAAGCTCGGCAATGACGTCGATGCCGACGAACGCCGTTCCGCCATCGAATACGCCGCCGCGTCCAATACCGGCGCACAGTCCGGCTCCGAACGGGTTGCGTTCCTTGAGGGCAAACTGCACGACTTTCGCAGCGGCGTGCTGGTATCGCAGTTCGACGCTGGCGAGGTGCTGGAGGCCGCGCGGCTTTCCGCCGCGTACAAAATGAAATTTCTCGGCGTCAGCAATTTCAAACAGCTTCTCCTTGCCGAGCATTTTTCCAATGAGGAGAACCACAATGAAAGTTTTCTCAGCCTGCTCGGTTCGCACGGTTTTGCCGCCACCCCGGAGCGCAACCGCCTGACCGTTCGCAGTCTGCCGTTCGGCATTCCCGTCGAGGAGGCCGAACGCGAAGAATGGAAACAGAAGCTTCAGCGTCGTCTGGCCGGACTCAAACACCGAAACGTCACCCTTTACGCGCCCGGGGCCGACCTCGCGCTTGCGGACGAAATTCGCGAAGCCACCGGCGCGGAGTCCGTCACCCCCGCCGATTGGAAAAACGCGCTCGAACGGGCGGCGGTGTTCTTCGGCGATGCCGGGCGGCGGCTGATTTCTCCGGCGATACCGCCTCCGAAACCGAAAGACCCGAAGGCCGCCGGTACATTCATCGGGTTGGCGCTGCTCGGTTCGGTCACCTTTGCCATGCTTTACCTGTTGGGGCAGAATTGCATGGGGATCAGGCAGTTGGAGCGCCGCCTGGCCGAGAACAAGAAAATTGAGGACACGGTCAAGGCCGAGGAGGTCCGATTGAAAAAGATTCAAGACGACATTACCGCAGCCCAGGAGATCAACCGCCTGTTCGTTCAGAAAAAACACATTTCGCGCGAATACATGCTGGTTATGAATCTGTTGAGCCGCTACCCCCTTGAATACACCCGGATCAACCGGATTGAGGAGCGGAATACCGGGATCACCATTGGCGGGGAAACGGTGTGGCAGCCGGATTTGTCGCGGTTTTTCTCGCACTTCGAGAATGAATTGAGCAAGCGCGACCTCACCCTTTTTTCGGACGGGTTGAAGAATCTCGACGGTGGCCGCATCGAATTTCAATCGCACGTGGCCCGGCCCGGCCGCTGAAGGAGACGACGAATGAACAGCATAAATAAACAACTCAAAATCTGGCGTGACGATTTCCTGAAATATTACAACCGGACTTCGCTGGTCATGCGGATCGCTATCGGCGCGGCGCTGAGTTTCGGCGTCGTCTACGGGGCAATGAATCAGTGGATCAAACCGCAGGCCGCAAAAATCAAAAAACTGAATAAAGACCTCGAAAATATTAGCATCATTCCCGATTTCGAGCTGGCCATGCAGGATCTAGCCAATAAAATCCGCCGCGGCAACCGTCAGTTGAAAATACTTCAGGAAGACAACCGCAAGCTCGGCGAAAAAAACGGCAATCTGGAACGCGCCGACAGTGGTCGCGTTATTTTCGAGCTCCGCAAAATGATGGACAAGCACACATTGAAAATCGTAACCGAGGAGCGTCTCTCCTCCTCCCGGTCTCCTGTCAAATCATCCCGCCGCCGGGGCGATCAGGCGGCGGTGGCCGACACCCGGGTCAAGGTGGTATTGCCGGAGTCCATGGCCAGCGAGGGATATACGTTCAAGGTATTGGGGAGTTTCGCCAATATCCGGGATTTCCTGCATGAAGCTTATGACGCCGATCTGGTGTTTTTCCTGAACAATATTTCGATCCGGCACTCCGACGAATATCTGGTAAACCGCAAATTCCAGCAGTACAAGGCCCTCGAATGTTCTTTCGAGGCCCACGTACCGTACCTGAAAGCGAGATGACGGCCATGACTGAACGAACCATTTCCATCCGCAAAATCAGCATTCCGGATGGAAATGGTTCGTA
>CALABZ010000250.1 GCA_937888615.1 uncultured Lentisphaeria bacterium
AGCCGGGACACTTTTTTGAGGTTCCGTTTTTTTGCTCTCGACTTTCGGAGCCGGGACACTTTTTTGAGGTTCCGTTTTTTTCGGCGGGACCACTTTTTCGGATTTCACGTTCTTCGCCGGAACGGTCTTCGGGACATCCGCCTTTGCTGCCGGAACGGATTTTTTGACCGGAGCGGATTTTTCAGTCGCTTCTTTCTTCGGCGAAACAGCTTTTTTCGATATATCAACAGGTTTTTTCACTTCCAACTTCTTACTTGCTGCAACTTTTTTGGCCGTAGATGTTTCGGCTTTCGTTTCCGGGGGGACGGCTTCTTTGCCGGTACGAGGTTTAACGGCAGTGTTGCTTTTCTTCACAGCAGTGACTTTCGAGGGCTCCGCTTTTTCAGGCGCAACCTTCTTGGGCGGAACTTTCGGGGTTTCGCTTTTTTTAACCGCGGTTTTTCCGGGTACGGCTTTCTTTACCGCACTGGTTTTCGGTGCGGGAACCGGGGAAACCGTTTTTGGGGCCGGTGCGGCTTTCTTTACCGGAGTGGCTTTGGCGGTCTCAACCTTCTTTGCCGTGATTTTTTCAGCCGAAGCTTTGGCGGGCGAAACTTTTTTGACCGTATTTTGTACGGTTTTTTTCACCGAAGCCGTTTTGGCGGCAGGAGTTTGAGCCGGAGTTGTCTTGACGGCTTCTTTGCCGGAAGTGCCTTTACCCGCGGTTGTGTTTTTCGATTTTGAACCCGGTTTTACCGGTTTTACTTGCTGTTTTGCCATCGTATTATATCAATAAATCAACATTAAGTCCGTTAAACCAGTTAATATACACGATGTTTTTCCAAAAGTCAATAAACGAAAGGAAATATTTAAATATTTATTCCGCTTCACGATTGAAAAAGCCGTCAGGCATGATACATTATTTTTCGTTTTTATCAAAAAACCGGTGGAGAAACTATGTCAAAATTGAAAACTATCACGGCCAACGACGACGTCAGCGCCAAGGACTACCTGGAGACAGGCTACCTGCGCGAACTTCAGCTCGATCGTCTGCAGAAGACAGTGCAGCGCTGTTATGACAATGTGGCGATTTTCCGCAAACGCATGGATGAAAAAAAGCTGAAGCCTGGCGATGTAAAGAAACTCGAAGATCTCGCCAAACTCCCGTTTACCACCAAATTTGATCTGCGCGATACCTATCCGTTCGGCCTCTGCTCGGTTCCCATGAACGAAATTGTCCGCCTCCACGCCTCCAGCGGCACCACCGGCAAACCGATCGTTGTAGCCTATACCCAGCACGATCTGGACGTATGGACCGAGTCGATGGGGCGCAGTATGGCCGCCTGCGGCGTCGGCCGGCACGACACCATTCAGGTTTCCTACGGTTACGGACTCTTCACCGGAGGGCTCGGAGCGCATTACGGCGGCGAATTTCTGGGGGCGACAGTCGTGCCCGCGTCCGTTGGCAATACCCAGCGTCAGCTTATGGTCATGAAGGATTTCGGCGTCACCGCCATCTGCTGTACCCCCAGTTATTTCACATATCTGATGGAAAAAGCGGAAGAAAGCGGCATCAATTTGAAAGATTCGCCGCTCCGCGTCGGCATTTTCGGCGCCGAGCCCTGGACCGAGGAAATGCGTCAGCATATCGAGAACGGCGCGGGCATCCGGGCGCATGATATTTACGGGCTTTCGGAAATCTCCGGCCCCGGCGTCGGAGTCAACTGCGAACACCGCAACGGACTGCATATTTTCGAGGATAACTTCTACCCGGAAATCATTGATCCGGACACCGGCGAAGTGCTGCCGGACGGCACCACCGGTGAACTGGTCTTCACCACCATCAACAAGACCGGAATGCCGATGATCCGTTACCGTACCCGCGACATCACCTGTCTGATGACCGAAAAATGCCCCTGCGGGCGTACCATCCGCCGCATCCAGCGCATCAGCAGCCGGACCGACGACATGATGATCATCCGCGGGGTCAACGTTTTCCCGTCCCAGATCGAGTCGGCATTGCTGGCGGTCAAGGGAACCCAGCCGCACTACAATATTATCCTTCACACCGAACACGGCCTCGACCAGATCGAGGTGGATGTGGAAGTCACCGAAAAAATGTTCAACGACCAGATCCGCGAGCTCGAAAAGCTCCAGCAGGAAATCACCAATTCAATTGAACACGTGATCGGGCTCCGCGTCAAAGTGAAACTGGTCGCGCCGCAGACGATCCAGCGCAGCGAAGGCAAGGCCAAACGGGTTATCGACCGTCGCGAACGCTGATCGGCGGCGCGGAAGCAGCCAGTTAGTTGATATGGACGGCCGGACGGATATAAACGAGGGCCGTCAGATCGTTATTCCAATGGGCATAATGAGCATTGAGCAGTCCGGCGGGCTTGAGGCCGTCGCGCACGGTCAATGGAAGCAGGATGATCTTGCCAATTGCATCCTGCTCGCTCTGGTGCACCGTGAAATGTTCGAAGTGATTCTTTTCAAAATAATCCGCAGCCTGTTCACGGTCCAGCACGGCGGGTTCTCCATAAGGCTTGAGCTCGCCGCCGCTGAATACCAGCGGATAAACCAGAATCTCCTGATTGCGGCCGTCAAAAAGTGTGGCGATCCGGTCCCCGTCGCTGTATTCGAGTCCATATGCAAGGGCGACGGCGGTGGGGACGCAGCGGCTTTTGATTTCCGCGTTTTCGGCGGTCAGCCCCACAACGAACGCCGCCGCCAACCGCATCCCGGTGAAACTGCCCGGGCCGGAGCCCACCGTCCAATGCGTAATCTGGTCCAGCGCCACGCCGTGCTCCTGAAGTAATCCAAGAATCCACGGGACCAGCCCGGACGCGGTACGGCCGTGCATGGGTTTGGAACCCTCGCAAACAATATCTCCGGCGCCGGCGCGCTGGAGGGCGAAAACAGCTTCATTGCCGGAAAGGTCAAGAGCGGCGCAATACATGATTTCAGTCCTCGGCGGAAGCGGCTTCGACGTCAGCCTCGGTCACGCCGTCCCAACAGTAGGTGCAGAGCCGTGACTTCGGCAGGCCGATCGCTTCGACCATTTTTTCAAGGGTTTGGAAGCCGAGCGTATCAAGATTGAGCTCCCGGCAGATTTCATCGACCATGGCCTGATGTTTGGGGTTGGTCGAATCGATGTATTCAGCGAGGTTGACATTCGGATTGTCCCCCTCGAGTTTGCGGATGGCACGGCGGGCCGCCAGGTCGAGTTCCGACTTCGAACGGCTGAAGTTCAAGTACTTGCAACTGAACAGGAGCGGCGGACAGGCGGCACGGACATGCACCTCCTTCGCTCCGGCCCGGTGAAGGCGCGATACGGTATTACGCATCTGGGTGCCGCGAACCACGGAATCGTCGCAGAACAACAGTTTCCGGCCGTCGATCAATTCCTTGACCGGCAACAACTTCATATTGGAAACCATGTCGCGGATCTGCTGGTTCTGGGGCATGAAACTACGCGCCCAGGTCGGCGTGTATTTGACGAACGCCCGGCTGTAACGAATGCCCGAAGCGTGAGCGTAACCCAGCGCATGACCGACCCCGGAATCCGGTACGCCGCATACGGTGTCGATGTCGAGCTTCTCGTCCTTCGCCAGCAGTTCGCCGTTGCGATAACGTACCGACTCGGTATTGCGCCCCTCGAAATTCGAGGAGGGATAACCAAAATAAACCCAGAAAAATGAACAGATCTGGTTCGTTTCGCCAGGGGCCTTTTTCTGGATGATCCGGTCGGCCTGGACAAAAACAATTTCGCCGGGTCCGAGGTCGTACCGTTCTTCGTAATCAAGATTGGGGAAAGCGGAGGTTTCCATGGCCAGCGCATGAGCGCCGTCCTTGGCTCCGATTGAAATCGGGGTACGCCCATAACGGTCGCGGGCCGCGTAAATGCCGCCGTCGGCCATGATCAGGATCGAACACGATCCCTCGATCTTTTCCTGCGCGTAGGCGATGCCGTCAACGATTGAATCCCTGCTGCTGATCAGCGCGGCGGTAAGCTCGGTCGGATTGATTTCGCCAAAATTCATCTCGGAAAACTGCGCGAAACCCTGATGAAAACACTCCTGGACCAGTTTTGCCGAATTGGTGATCTTGCCGACGGTGACGATGCTGAACGTGCCGAGGTGCGAGGTGATAATCAACGGCTGGTCCTCGTAGTCGCTGATAACGCCGATTCCGACGTTGCCGCTGAATTTTTCCAGATCGCCGTCGAATTTCGAACGGAATTGCGAATTGGTGATATCGTGGATCGTGCGTGTGATGCGGTAGGTGCTGTCCAGCACCGCCAACCCTCCGCGCCGGGTCCCCAAATGTGAATGATAGTCGGTGCCGAAGAATAAGTCATTCACACAGTCGCTCTTTGATACTACACCAAAAAATCCGCCCATAAGAAATAGTCCTGTTTTATCCGAATATTAAAAATGTGACGTTTCTACTATAGCACTGTTCCCGGAAAATAAAAGCCAAAACCGGATGAATTTCAAGCCGCGGCCACCTGCCCGAACACAATTCATCCGCCGTCGGAGACGATAAAAAGATTAGAAGCCCCCTGCCGGGATCAACGAAAAGTTCTTACCGGAACGTCATCGCTGACATCCCGGTAAGAACAACTTTTAGGATAATGCGGATTATTTGACCGGCGTGACTTTGAAGTCATACGCGTAAGATACGCCTTCTCCTTTGGTGCAAAACACGATATATGGAGTATGACCGCCGGGCGTTGCATAGTTAAATTCAAACTCAATGTCCTGCCATTCGCCGTTGCCCTCGTGCCACTTGCCGAAACTCCGGAATGATGGCCGGCTGCGTTCAACATAGACCCTGAAGCTTGTGCCTTTATCGGCTTTTACGCGCGCCATGCATTTATAGTTCTGACCGATGTTGATGTTTTTAAGTTTACCGATCCAGTATGCCGCGTCGCCATTTGCCGGCATTTGTTTGAGTAAAAGTTCGCCGGGACGTTCAGGATTGTCAACTAAACTTCCGGAACGAGCCGGATGGCTTCTCCATTGATCGGGAGCAAGTATGCCGCTATTGAAATCAAGTTGTGTAAAATCCGGATTGACCACCTCATTATCTGATTCAGCCCGGCTTATTTTATATGTGGCGATATTCAATTCCGGCAAGGGCAGAGGCGCAGGCAATTGTGCACTCTCACTATAGACGTGGACATCGTAAGGCTTGAATGAATCGCGGAAGCTTTTGCCGTTTGTTTTCAGTTTTCTGTTTTCAAAGAGCACGGTTAATTCCGCAGGAAACTCGCCGGAAAAATCAGCGGTGAATTCATCGCCGCTTTCGTTGACCACAAAATAATAGTTGATATTTTCATGCCTGCGGATCATGGTACGCAACTGAGGACGGTTATTTTTAAGTTTGCCGGAAATCCGGGGCGATACCAGAACCGCGGATATCGACCTGATCTCTCTTACCGTCTGTCCGAGGAGGTCCAGAAATTCCCGCTTATCAACCCGCCAGTTGATCCCCCACCAGGTAAGGCCGACCGCGCCATGAACAATCGCGTCGTAAGCCATGAAACGGTTTTCCTGATGAGTCGGGTACACAACCGGCGATCTATGATATATTTCTTGCCAGGAAAAGCCTTGCAGCGCCATCCATACGGGTTTCCGGTCTTCAACAATCTCGCGACAGATGTCGGTATACTTGCCGACGCTGGTCATCATCTTATCCCCCAGGCCGGAGTGAGGGCTCGGGGAGGGAATCGGATAAATATCAATGCCGTAAACATCGCAGGCCGCGGCATATTTACGAAGATCCAAAACCTTTCCTCTTGGCGCTTCATTCAGCCAGACCGGTTTATATGGATCAAGCTGGCGGATGATTTCATAAGTCTCAAGCAGGGGAGACGGATCTTTGCCGCACCAGGCGGGTTCATCAACGAAGAAATACCCCAGTAACGCCGGATGTTTTGATATTCTTTTGAGCTGCGACAAATACGCCTCCTGCTGTTCGCGCCGGAGTTCGGATTCCGGTGTTTTCCGCAACGGAAATTCCCGGCATACAGAGAGAAAAGTGAACAAACCATGACTGGCGGCAATATCGAAGTCCGCAGCCTCGGTGAACCAGGCGTTAAAACCCGCCGCGGCCAGAGACGCGGCTTTGTCTTCAGTCGTCCAGGTACCCCGGACACGCCAGGACATCAAAGGGAAAAACGGCTTGCCGTCAATAAGCATTACGTGGTCGTTCCTGAACGATATTTCCCGCTTTGCCGGTGGATAAGCGGAGAATTTCAGTTCACTTGAAGCGATCTGACGGTTTTCCGCGTCTCCGGCTTTCACAGTCAGGGGATATGTGCCATATTCAGATGGGACAGGCAGAGTAAACTTCACCTCGTTACTGTTTACTTTCAACTCCTGCGTTTTACCCGCCAGTGATACGGATATCCGGCGGACGCCGGGAATGTCAAGACGAACAACTCCACTGATGTTCTCAATTCCTTTCTGACTGGCGAAAATCCCGTCCCGATAGGCGGCTGGAGGATCAAGCAGTATGTCTATCGGCTTACGGGCAACTTCCGCTTCCTCTAATTGAATATTATCGAACCATGCCTGTCCGGGCGCCCGTAATTCACAGATCAAGTCTGCTATACAGTCTTTTTCCACCTTAAATGACAGATGTTTTTTCTGCCAGACCGGAAAACAGTCAAGCCACTCGCCGCAATTTTCCAGGGCTTTGCCGTTAATCGCCGGATACATCCTGAACCAGCTTGCCCGCGTCGAGTCGGTCAAGTCTTTTTCCAGACTGCCTTTTACCTCATAAGTCAATAGATAATTTCGTCCGCCAAACAACTGCACCCCCTTAAAAACCGCTCCGGCATTGCGTCCGGCGGTGCGACTCATCAACTCAAGAGCGTTTCCGTACTCTCCGGCCTGTTTGCTGATGGCAACTTGCCCGCCAAGCCTGCTCCATTTTGTCAAGCCCTGGGAAAAATCTCCATTGACCAGTCTTTTGTCATACGTCAACAGCTCCGGTTGTTTGATCAGTACTTTACCTTTCTGACTGATTCTAAAAACACATTTCGCCGGTTTATCGCCAAGATATTTAAAAATAAACAGCAGTCTGTCCCATTTTCCGGTGCCCTGTTGCGCCAGCGAAATATGGCTCCTTCCCGGCTCTATCTCCACATACGCGGAAAAAGGCGTTTCTTTGTCGGCCTTGAAATAAACACTGAGAGCATAGTACTGATTCTTTTTTAAGTCCAAGTCGCTTTGTGCCCAAGAAACGGTTTTTTTGTCCTTACCGACTTCCAGTTCCAAGGCGTATTGTCCGTCCGGCTGCAAGAGCCTTTTTCCGGTACCGCGCAACGTCCAGTCTTTGAGGTTGCCGGAAGCGTCAATTTCTTGAAAACCGGCGTCTTTGAGCAAGTTGCCCCCACATACCGATATTGCAACTGAAATGATCGATAAAAAACATAAAAATCTGCGCATTGTTTTTCCTATCCGTCTCGGTGTTAAGTTATAATGATTTTCGTTTTGCGTAAATATTGTTTGGGTTATTGCTGTTCCGACAGCGGTTTGCCGTCGCGTGTCCAGGCATTATCGTTGAAATCCTGTCCCCGCAACGGGCCGCTTTCTGTATAAAGTTTTGCGCAACTCGCCTCCGAGGACGAACCGCCAACCGAGCTTATGTGTCCATCCACCCAGGCGATGTTAATGTTGCCGTGCTGCGACCAGGCGTCACCGGTATAGTTGCGATTAACATATCTTGGATCAATCGCATAGCATCCCCTGCTCCTTAACCCTCCGCCCAATGCACTGTCACCAAACATCAGCATTGTGGATGGCCGCGTGATTTGCGACAGGCTGGCGGTGCTGCTGGTATTGCCCGTAGCAAAATATTTATGTCCGAGGAAGCGCCAGTTATAACCATAACCGATATACTGCCATCCTTTATAATCCTCCTTATTATATTGATTAACCGCTGTATCCTTTCCCGCCAACAGATCATTCCAATTTGTTTCCGCCGCCGTACCGCCAAAATCCGGTTTGAGGCCGGGGCAGATTGCGGTTTTATAGTTTATATACTTCAGCACCGACAAGACATTCGGCCAGATGTAAGCCTGCCCGCCACTGGAGCGTAAATACACCACAAAGCGGCCATAATCATCTACATATGCCAGCATTCCATGCCCCATCTGCTTCATATTGCCGACACAGGTAATCGCCTTGGCTCTTTCTCTGGCCTTGTTGAGGGCGGGCAGCAACATGGCGGCGAGGATGGCGATGATCGCGATCACAACGAGGAGTTCAATAAGTGTGAAAAAACGTTTCATGACAGCTCTCCTATTTATTCAGTGTTATTTTGAAATCATTGAAAAATCAGTGTTTGGGGATCATTGACATATTCGCGATTGCCCGCATTCGGTTCGAAATTTATGCTGCGCCCGGTTTCCTTGTTCATGATTATCGTCGCCAAACCGCACATAATCCATAAAATATATTTTCGCATCAACTTTGTCCTTCGCTTTTGTTATCAATTAATATAACCAATTTCTCTTAAAATTCCTTGATTTTTGTATCAATAACCTTTATTTTTATACCAATGACGCCAGATTGTGTTAAATTATTAAAGAAACCGTAAAAATGGAAAGATTGCATTTTTTCTCCCGAAATGAATATCTGGAACCCTACGGCCTGCCGGTCCGCCTCATGATCCATCATCAAGTCCGGGCCATGCCGCATAATCATGATTTTCATGAACTCGTCATCGTGCTGGAAGGCAGCGGCAAACATTGCACGGAAGAAAAATATTATCCGATTTCCGCCGGGGATGTGTTTGTGATCAAACCGGGTATGCTTCATTTTTATCAGGATTCATACAACCTGACCCTGGCCAATGTCATGTTCGATTCGACCGTCATCAAAACAAAGCTGCTGGACCTCCAGGAAATTCCCGGATATTTTGCGCTGTTCGAAGCCGAACCGGAATTGCGCAGCCGCAACGACTTCAAGGCAAAGTTGACCCTGAACGCCGAACAATTGGCCCAGGTACGCGACATCCTCAATATCATTGAAGTCGAATGCCGCCGGAGATCGCCGGGCTACCGTTTTGCGGTGCTGACGGCATTTCATCAGTTGCTTTTGTATGTCACCCGCAGCTATGATAACGATGAAAAAAAGTATTCGCAACGGATGATCAAACTCAGTATGATGATCAAATTTATCGAAGAAAATTTTACCCGCGATATTTCCCGGAAAGAAATTATGAACCATGCCGGGGTTTCAACCAGCGTCGGCAGTCGAATTTTCCAGGAATTTCTGCACGAAACCTTGGTGAATCATCTGATCAAGGTCCGAATCAAACATGCCTCGGAATTACTGCGCAACACCGATCTGCCGATCTCCGAAATCGCCTTCCGTTGCGGCTTCCGTGACAGTAATTACTTTTCACTGCAATTCAAAAAACAGACCGGCTATTCGCCGCGCCAGTTCGCCCGCCAACAGGAATAATAAAACCGCCGCTCACTTCTCTCCGCACAAACGCCCCCGCATAAAAGCAGGAAACTTTTATATTGGAGAGAAAACCATTTTTGCAAAAAGGTTCTTCTCCCCAAACCCCTT
>CALABZ010000251.1 GCA_937888615.1 uncultured Lentisphaeria bacterium
AAAAATCTACGCAGATGTTCTCATCGCAAATCAAAATTCAGTGTTAAAACGCAATTACCCCTATCCCTGATAGGAAAAACAAAGGGCCGAGGTTCCCCGGCCAATTCCATGACATAATTCCCATATTCAAGACAATAAAAAAGACGGCGACTTCATCACGAAATCAACCGTCTCAATCAATCACTAAAACCGATGAATTTTCAACTATCCATCTGCGTTTCTCCGCCATCTCCTGATGGTTCCCCATCCAAGATTTCCCTGATCTTGCGGAACCCGTACTGATTAATCTCTCGCAGCTTTTCCTGAAATTCTTTTCCGGGCATGGTCCGTCCCTTTTCCCAACGAAAAATAGTGGAAAGATTGACCTCCAGCAGACGTGACAAATCTGTTTGCGTCAACCGGAATTTCTTTCGTAGATGAGAAATATCATCCGCCCGGTATCTCCTCTTCGCTTTGCGCGGCGGCAAATACTTCGCACTCCCGACCCGCTTCTCCAGCCATTCAAGCCGCAATTCAACATCATCAAACTTCTCCCAAAACTGCTGTAGAATAATTCATTGCAGACTGCATTCAGATACATTCATTGATTTTTCAATTTCTCTGTTTCCTGACATATATTTTCCTTCTTTCAATGCATTCTGAATTGATTATGATATTTTTAACCTTTAATTGCGCCTGCTGAAAGCCCCTTGATGAAGAACTTCATGCAGAACAGAAACAGAATCACCAGCGGCAGGGAGGCAATGGTATAACCGGCCATTAGTTGGCCCCATTGTTTGGTGTATTCGCCTTCGAGATGCAGGAGGGCCACGGAAATGGTTTGGAGGTTGGTGTCGCGAAGGTAGAGCAAGGGGCCGACGAAATTATTCCATTGGCCGATGACCAGCAGAATGCCGAGCGTGCCGATCACCGGCATGGAGAGCGGTATTACCACATGACGAATTTGCTGAAGGACGTTGCCGCCGTCGATTTCGATGGCGTCGAACAGGTCCTGGGGGATGTCTTCGATAAAATTACGTAGCACAAAGATGTTGAAAGCTTGGCCCCCGGCGATGGCGGGTAGAATCAGGGCCAGATGAGTGTTATAGAAACCCAACGAAGTGATCAACTTGAACATCGGGACCATGTTGGCGACGGCGGGGTACATCATCAGCAGCATGAAGATGCCGAAAAGCAGTTTTGAGCCGGGCATTTTGTAGCGGGCAAAGAAGAATGCGCCAAGCAGCGCCACGATCAATGTTCCGACCGTGGTCGTGATGGCGATGAAGGCGGTATTGAAAATCGTACCGCCGATATGATTCCAGGCGATGGCGTAGTTCTCCCAATGAAACGGCGCTTCCGGGAACCAGGGATTGACGGCGAACTGCGCGTTGTCTTTCAGCGAGATGTTGAGCATCAAGTAGAGCGGCGCAAAGGCGAAAAACAGGATCAGGAAAATGAAAGCGTGTTTGCAGAATTCAGCGGTTTTTGAACGTACAACCATAGTATATGAAAGCTCCTATTTCTTTACCCGAACGAATTTATTGTTGATGATGGTCAGTGCCAAAGTTACGATGAAAATGACGAATCCGATGGCGCAGCCGTAGCCGAACAATCCGCGCGAAAACGCTTCGCGGAACACGAGCAGGCCGGGGACGGTGGCGATACCGTTCGGACCGCCGTCGATGCCGAGGAACAAATAGATGTTTTCCCAGCTCTGGACTGTGCCGATGATCATCAGGATCAGGTTGATACGGATTTGCGTGGTAATGAGCGGCAGTTCGATTTTGGTGAAAACGGTAAGAGGTCCGGCTCCATCTAGGTCGGCGGCTTCATAGATTTCTTCGCCGATGCTTTGCAGCCCGGCCAGATAGATTAGCACACCGAACGCGCCCACCCACGGAAACCCCATGAAAATCAGCGACGGAATCACCAGTTTGGGATCGGAAAGCCATTGGATGGTGTCGGTCGGCGAAATGAAGCCGAACACGCGCAGGAGGCTGTTCAGGACGCCGCTGTTGGGCTCATAGAAATATTTCCAGATCAGGATACCAACCATGGCCGGAATGATCATCGGGATCACGAACATGACGCGGTAAGCGTAGCTCCAGCGGTTGCTGATGACGTGATGCAGAATCACCGCCACGATAATCGGCAGAATCATTTTGACGATATTGGCAATAACGAAAATTCCGACCACGTAAAAACTATTCAGAAGACCGGTGTCGTTCCATAAACGAACGATGTTGTCCAGTCCGGTAAATTCCTCTACGGTATCGCCGTCCCAGCGGTAAAACGCATGGGTCAGGCCGTTGAAAATGACCTGGTAATTGAACAGGATCACCAGAAGCAAAGGAATTGCCACCAAGATATAAATCGGCCAGTAATGGCGGAGTTTTTTGATTGATATTTCAGTTGCCATGGCGGTTGATCTCCTCTAATTTTCCGAGCTCGCTGATGATGTCGTTTTGTTCGTCGAGTATGCGCCAGCGTCCGATGATGCCTTCGAGGTTGATATTGCCGCGCAATTGCAAAAATTCATCGTCCGGTGATTCTTCCAGCCCATAAGACAACGCGGAACGTGTCGCATCCATCACCCACAGGTTGCGCTGGACGCCATGGATTGTTTCTTTTAATTCATCAATGATCATCGGACGGTCTTTCAGAAAGCCGTCCCAGAAACTAAAACCTGGATTCGGATCATTTTTGATGATATTACGTTCAACACGTTGCAGGTTCCGGCTACGGCTGTAAGTACCAAGGTCGAATGGAATTCTAATTGGAATATAGTTGGTGTTGCTGACCGGCTCGAAGGATTTCATCAGTCCTTCGTATTCCACATGCTTCAGCGAAGACATCCATTTGCAATGTTCCACCATCGTCATTTTATTGATTTTGTATGATGTAATGAACATCAAAAAATCCAATGCGATATCCTGATGCTTTGATTTTTTGGTGACGCCGAATTTGCCGCCAATTCCCGCGCCGAGCTCCGATACCCGCCCAACAGCACCTCGTCCCAGCGAATGGCCTCCATCCAGCTCCGGCATTTTGATGACCGCCACCCGAAACGGCGAGTTGTTCACCAGACTCCATGCATTGTAAGTGCCGTCGATAAAATAACATACATTACCGGATGAAAACAGATATTTGGTCTGCTCCAGGTCGATGGCCGAAAACCCTTCGGCAAAATACTGTCCGATTTCGTTGACCAGTTCATAGGGCCGCAAAAGTTTTCCCCGTTCAAGTTGAGCAGCGTTCACCTGACGGAAAATTTCCGAGCTATTCACCGCATAATTATAAGGTGAACCATTGTTGGCCAAACCGGCATTCATTTGCGAATTATAGTCACTCAACAACTGCCCGAGTGTTCCCTTGTCAAAGCCGCGTACCCCTATCGGAATCAACGGTTTATTGATTTCTCGACCGTATTCGTTGATTTGGCGGCAGGAAGCAAGCCATTCCGTCACGGTCTCCGGCAACCTTGAAGTCCCGCAGGCTTTTTCATATAAATCCATATTTACATATACCCGTATAGTATGCATGAAAATGCAGACTCCAAAAAAATCGCTGTAGGTCTGATCGAACGTCGACAGCATATCATCAATGAAACTGTCCCGCCACGAATGATTTTCCAGCGGAGTTCCGATGTTCCAGGGATTTTTCAGTCCGATAAACGGCGCCAGCGAAACCATATATTGATTCTGAATATCGGAGCTTCCTATGATCTCAATCACATCCGCCGGTTCACCGCCGATCAACTGCGTCAGATACCACTGTGAATATCCGCGCACCGGAATCGCCACCTGATTCACTTTGACCTTTATTCCCTGTTCGGCCTTGCATTTTTCGTACTCGGCAATCGCCTCATCAAACCCCTCGCGGAATCCATCTTCCAACTGCCAATGTGCAAACGTAATCACTTTTGTATTGGACGACAATACCACGTCCATGCCTCCGTGATTTCGAATCACCATCACCACCGACACAATAAAAAATCCGGCCAGTATCGCCAACCCCAATGAATTGAAGTACTTTTTCAACTGTTCTTTGCTCATTTGCCGGTCTCCAACCCATCCAGCAAACGCTTTGCCACTATCGTCAGATTTGAAGTGGGGTACTTCAGCAGATATTCCTCAAAATACTTCTTACCCTGCGCTTTGTCCTCCAGTTTTCTGAAATTCAAAAATCCCAGCCGAAACAATGCCGAACGATCTTCGCTCGGGTTCGAAAATCCCAGTCGGTAACCCGCCTCCAGATGCCGGATCGCATTCCGGTAATCGCGTTTCTGCCGGATATATTCATACTCCGCCAGTAGATGCACCGGAACCTGCAACTTCCGGTCCCCTTTAAATTCCCGACAAAAATCTTCCAACTCATCCCAACCCTCATCCGACTCCAGACGCTCGCGAATCAGATAAATAAATGCATTGCGCGCAACCATCGTACCGGGGACAAGTTCCATCAACTTCCGGTAAATCGCTATGTGATCATAAACATCGGCTTTGTTCCCGTAAACGTCAGGCCGTTCCTTCATCAATTGAGCGGTTCGCGCCAACGCCATTCCCGCCTCCAAGCGATACTTTAATTCTACATTTCCATTGTCGAAAATTTCCGCGCAAGCCCTCTGCCCACGATCAATTTTCTGCCGGCTACGGTCATACAAATCGCACAACGCTCCGATCAGTCTTTTTTCCGCCGATTCCGGCGCAGACTTCAACAGCTTCGCTGCCAGATTATAATCCTGCGCCACATAAGCTTTTGCCAACTCCGATCGTTTTACCGTAATGTTGTCAACCGAACCGATAGTCGTCGCAACTTTGCTATTACTCAACAAATCCCCAAAATCCATTCCGTGTCGTGACATGGCAATACGGGTTACACCTGTCCCCTCCATCATTTCCTCTTCAAGCTTACCCCACAGCAATTCCATGTTCAGTGCCAGCAATCCCGTCACCGCAATTTTTGTAAAATTCATATAACTAAATTTTCCTGTTTTATAAATGTTTGTGGAGTAAAACACAACTAAAAATTCGTGGCCTTGCCGATCAACTTCCCTGATTGGAAATCATTTCAGCTTATTGTTCAAATATTAACAGTTAATCCTGATGATATTCTATATCGGTGGTCGTTGAAATTATTCAACGGTTTTGATATTGATGGACAAGGGTGCTTGGATTTTTGCCGGCTTCCCACGTTCAAGCTGAATATCAACCATGCCTGATGGGGTAGGAAAAGTACCGCGGATAAATTCCAGATCGACTAGATTCGGGACGATTTCCAAGGTCTTGCAACCCGGCTCCAGAATTTTCACTCCCAGTACTTTTTCCGAAAGATACGGGGTTGGGCCGCAGGCCCAGCCATGACAAAGGCTGTGACGCAATCCTTTATAGCAATAATTACCGAAATCAGCGTGCAGGTCATCTTTCCCCGGTATCGGCAATTCGGCGATGCTGGAAGCATTGTGAAGCCAGTTCAGATCGAAATCTTCCCAGAAAGTGGTGGCACCGAAATCAAGCATTCCTCCCCAGTATCGTCGAATCAGTTCCAACGCGGACGTTACCGGTTGCGCCAGCAGCATATAATATCCGTAAAAGGTGCTGACTCCGGAAAACTGGTTATGCTGCAAAATATCGCTTTTATCAGCCAGGCCGGAGACAGTCATCATGGCGGCAGCGGCTTTGCTACCTCCACAATTCGGGATATATTTAGACATTAAAGTTTTGGCGGCTTGGACCGCGACAGTATCGAATTCGAGAATTTTGCCAAGTTCCACCGCGCATCCCAAAGCCCAGTAAAGCAGCCCTTGCAATCCGGCATGTACGGCTACGGGATTATCATCATTCGGCCAATCAAGAAAACGACGTGCCGGGACTTGTTCGACACCGTTTTCACCAACATAAGTAAGAACCTGCGGCAAAAGCTGTTCCAGATAAGATTGTTGTGCTTCCAGCCATTCATGATCACCGCTGTGTTGAAAATAATTGTATATATTGATAATCCACCAGAGTGAATAAGTAGTGATTTTGTTCATAACGCCCGGTAATGGAGTCTGCTTCCTGACGTAATCAAGGGATTTCGGAATCAGGGAAGTATCCGTAAACGCCGCCATGATGCCACGTATCTCGGGATTCAGATCGCCCATCCAGACCAGTCGGTCCCGCTTGGCACCGTCGTAAATATAATCCTGCATGTTTAAATGCAACGTGTAGGCGCCCGTTTCCCAAATCCGGTTTAAGCACTCATCCGATGAGCGGAACTCTGCATATTTCAAATCATGAAACAGCGCTACTGCCACGACTCCGCGAATTTCCAGATCGGTATCCGAGGCAGAATCAATTCGCAGAAAACGGAATGCCGTATTGCCAAATTCAGCCATACCCATGGCCGGCAGGTCAATAATAGAATCGTGAACAGCATGATGCTGATTGGGATGATGCATGGCTTCGCTGGCGGATTCTCCGAAGCGAAGCCGGATTTTGCCTTCGGTGAAGCCGTTGACGATACGGACTCCTCCAGGCAGTTCAATGCCGAAATCCAAAAGTATACCGCCACCATGTTGCAGCAACAGCGAAGGTTCATCACATACTACTTGAGCCTGAATATTCAAATTTCCAATCAAATTTTCAGCGCCGTAGCAATTTTGCTGCCATAATATTCTGGTGACCGGCAGATATTCGCGGACACGTCGATCTCGAATTGCATTTTTGTAATATGCCATGTTATGGATTCCTTAGCTCAATACTTGTAACGTTGATAAAAATAATTTCCGGCCATGTTGTTGCAGTTCATTCGAAGCGGACGTCGGCTATTTCAAGCGTCATCGCATTTCCCAGATATCCGGCAGGCAGGTCGGCCCGTTTATAGAAGCCGATTTCCGGACGCATGTTCTCGAAAGGAAACTTACGGGCGGAAAAGCGGAATTCTTCCAAGCTCAAGCGCAACCGAATCCATTTCCCGCCGGAATCTTCCAGTTCGAGCCGCCGGGTCAGGGTCGACAGCCAGCGTGCCTCAGGCAGTACGAGGTCAACGACGCCGCGACCTGAAACCCGTATCAGCAGTGAAATTACCTGACAGGCACTATCCGGCCGGAGTTCACGGTCGAATTTCAAAAGAGCAACCGGACGATTTCTTTCTTCATGTGCCGGGTAAACGATTCGGCAACTCCATTCTCCGGCAGGGTTTGCGGTACGTTCACTTTTTGCAAACGCCGGTTTTCCTGCGGGATCGCTGACGAGCCCCCAATTGTCATGCCGTTTTCGGGCGTCTAACACAATTTTCGGATGCTCCGCAGTTCGTTCCATGGTAACGGCAAAGATCCTGTCGGCGGCTTCAAGTGCCGTGAGTTTTCGGTCGGGATTCGGATTGTTCCAAACGCCAAGTTGGTATCCGGTGGGAATGCCCGGGAGGGAGACTTTTTCGACGGCGAAATTCTCTGTGGAGCCATCTGCATAGCGGATTGTCGCCTTGCCGCTCTCCTGGTACAGCAGATAGAGCGTCGCGACTTTTGCGTTCAGCGTAATTACTTTCCGTGATTCAACCATCGACCGGAACGGAATCGCTCCTATCTTGATTTCCGGTTCGCCGTCGGAGGCAACCGGCTCCAGTCGCTCCGGCACAGCCGCAAAGTAAACGAAGGTTCCATGTTGCGGCAGAGTTCGTGCCGCGTACGGCTTTTCCGGCGCGGCGAGATAACCGAGCAAATTGGCGAGGTAACGGGTGGCCGCCGCATTTTTCTTCCAAAGACGAAGTGCGGTTAAACACGAAACCATCACCCGCCCATTCCCTGCCGCTGCCTCGGTCATTGCGGCCGCAATTCGCGAGTCTTGCAGGAGACCGCCGCGCGCCGCAAGCACGGTATGGTCCAGCGGTCCGATGGCGCGTTCGACGACGAAACCAGACCGGTTTTCGACCCAGGTGTCGAAATCGCCGGGACAAAGCCCGGAAAACACCGGATGAGACGGAACCGCGAGGTCAACCAAGCTTCCACCCGCTTCAATACTGCGGTACTCCTGGAAGCCAGGCAGTGGGCCGATGGCCGGTTCAAGTATCAGCAGTCTGCCGCCTTGCTCCACATAGCGCCGCAATATCGCGCCGTTGATTGCAGTCCGGCTTTCCGGCGGCAATATTGCGGCGGAAAAATCACCGAGCTCGGTGGCCGATGCGATAAGCCGGTGTGGAATTTTCAATTCAGCGAAAACCGCGCGAAGCGCGTCATCGGGGGCCAATAGCGCGATTTCCCGCGCCGTTTCGCATGGTTTCGGCTGTTCGTGCAGAAAGATTCGGCAGCGATTGACGCCCACTTCGCGTTCTCCATCCCGAACGGTAAGCACAAGGTCGCCGCCGCCGGCGGAAACCGATGGGAACCGGAGTTCGAAAGGCAGCGCAAGCTGTTCGCCAGCGGGCAACGGTTTCAAACCGGCCTCTCCCAGTGAAAACACTTTCCCGTTTTCCAACTCCAGCGTAGCCGTAAACTTTGGTGAGCGCAATTCTGAATTGCCATGGTTGACGACAAATGCTTCGGCGCGGTAAATGCCTGGCGCAAAGTATTGCAACGGCGTCAGCCCATCAGTTGCATCATGACGAATCCCGGGATATATCGGCTGATTCCAGAGTTTGGTTCCTGCTATGCCGGGATCGGCAAACCATGGCGCGGCGCCGGCGATTCGACCGTCCTGCCGGATCAAGCCGAGGATGCGGCGTCCGAGAAGGCTTTGCAGGTAACGGCGACCACGTTTCGGGTCAAGCGCCGCTTCGATGCCGATCACACCGGAGTAACCGGCGGCTCCAGGGGTACTGAAAGAGTATGATTGTCGAAGCATCCGCACGTAGGCGTCAACGTCACCGGGCCGGAAATCAGGTTCGGCGCGGAACCCCCAGCCGCCCCCGACGCATTCGGAAATGATAACCGGTTTGTCGATCTTGCCGTTTCGTCCGTAGACCACTGCCGCTTCGTCGTAAAGCCGCTGGAATTCCGTGTTCCACAAGGTATAAGGCACAGTAATTCCGGTGTAAGAGTGGAAGTCGATCACATCTGTGTCGAGTTTGACACGGCCATATTTTCCGACGTTGCCGTTCGCGGAAAAGGCGCACACCGGTCGCTTCTGGAGATCAAGCCGCCGTGTCAGCGCGGTTTGTTTGTCGAGCTGTCGCGGCACCGCCTCGTCCTTGGTAAGAGTCACTTCATTGCCCAACGTCCACATTACCACCGAAGGATGGTTGTGGTCGCGATAAATGAAGCGTTCCAGTTCGGGCAGGTTATTCGCCTCGAACTCCGGCTCCCGAATTGTTGTGATAAAGCAGTAGCCCCATTCGAAATTGATCATCATGCCAAGTTCATCGGCCGCGCGCAGGAACTCTCGGGCGATGGGCATGTGCGCCGTTCGCAGCATATTGTAACCGCTTTCCTTGAATTCTCGAATCGTCCGGTATGGATCGCGCTGATGGCCGGAAGGCGTGTCGTGCCCGCCGTAATGTACAGAGTGGGCGCTCTCGAAGAAAAGGTGAATCGGTTCACCGTTCAGTTTAAATCCAGTTCCGGAAACTTCAAAGGAGCGGAAACCGAAACGCTCCATTTGGACCGTGCGGATTTT
>CALABZ010000252.1 GCA_937888615.1 uncultured Lentisphaeria bacterium
GTCATCACCCCATTTCTGGGGAGACTTATGCCTTGCGTAAGTATCGCGGTGATTATATCCGGTGGTATAAACGCCCATATTATGCGGTCCTGCATGGCTTTGACCGCTCAGCATGAAAACCCTTGACCCTGAACAGAATTTGTAAAGCACCAGCCATCCTTTACCGCCCAACGTCTCGAAAAATACGTGAAATTCGTTGTCGTCCGGCTTCCAGCCCACCCGTTTTATCCACATCTCGACGCTGCCCTCTTTGCCGTTCAGAGCCCCACTGGCCGGAAATTCAAGATAGCCGGTGGCCGGGCCGGATTCCAGGGCCTTGCCGAATTTTCCGGGAACCAGTTTGGGGTTGCCGACGGCGGTCGCTTTAACTTTTCCCACTTCTGTCCGACCGTCAAAGCCATCATCAAAGTCGATCGTCATGACCGGTTTTACCGCGATCACTGAAGTCGTCAGCATGGCGGTCAACAGGACACCAAAACTGTATTTCCATTTACTCATAACACATTCCTCACTCATCGATTTCACTTTCCGGCCGGATTGCCGGACAATTCAGGCTTACAAGTTCCCGCTCCGTTGCCTGAAAACCACATATTTTCTCCGGCAACGCCGCGAGGGGTAGATTCATTTTGTTCAGTAACTTGCATAGGTTGCAAGTCCTGTGTCAGTGGTATAATAATATATGCCATAGCTTTTCATGTCGCCGCGTCCCATGCTTGCCCCATGACCGTCCGCGGCCACCGAGTTGGCAATCTGACTTGGATGCCGTGCGCAGGTGGTTTTGTAAGTGTGTCCGCTGGTGGCGCTGACAAATTCCCACTGATAGCCGTGGCTGCTGCCGGAACTGCCGTTGTAACTATCGACCAATATTGCGGTACGGCTGGGATTAGTCATATGTTTCATCGTAAAATAACGCCGTTCATCGCTGCTTCCCGTAATTTCAATCAAGTAGGCCGGCTTGTTTGTGAAGTTGATTACGGTTCCATAGGTATAAGCAAAACTTGTCGGATCGGTCTTCCCGGTGTTGCAGCGGGTTACGGTTTTGTTTTTTATGTAGTTATAACCCCACAGCCAGGCGCTCCAGGGAAATGAGCCATACAGCGGTCCGCTACTGTAGCCGAATATCGAACCGTCGGGCACGGTCGAAGCATAAGTAACCGGCATGTAGGACTCGAAATCATGTGAGTAAAGCTGCATTCCGGTTCCACAAGTTTTCAGATTGCTCAGACAACTGATAGTTTTGCCTTTTTCTCTGGCGCTGTTAAGTGCCGGCAATAACATGGCGGCCAGGATTGCTATGATTGCTATCACAACGAGGAGTTCTATAAGTGTGAAAGCCTTCGTAATGCAGCCATCTGTTTTTTGTAGTTTCCGATTCATGGTGAATCTCCTTTTTTTCATTCCCAGTTTTGGTCTTTCGAAGTTTCTGTTTCATAGCGAATTTTTTTCTTTTCATTTTGAGATTTCTGTCTCTAGAATTAGAATACACGAAACCGAATCTTTTGTCAATACCTGAAAAGTTTGATTAACTATCCATTTGTTACCTTTTTGATTTATCCGCAAAAAAATGTATCCGTTATAGATTTAAGTGATTGCTTTTTTTTATCTTGCTGGTAATTTGTTTCTGCAAGCTAATTATCTTTTAATTTGTTTAATCGTCGGAGAAAACATGAATGACAACTTCAACCTTGAGGTAAAAGGCTTTGACCGTGATTCCTTCATCACGCTCCTTGAATACATGATCCATAATATCACGGTCAAAAAAGTACATTTTGCCTCACATTCCGAATTGAAAGGTGTTGATGGGGGAATAGGACCTTATTCGCGTCTTGATTTTACCCTTACCGGAATAAAGCATATGATTTATCCCGATGGAAATGTTTTGTATGATGTGTGCATGTCTCCGGGCGAGGTTTGTTATTCCCCTCCGATGACTTGGAAAGCGCCCCAGTGGGATCATCTCCATCGGATGTCTTCCCTGGTTTACAGTCAGAGAATTATTCGGATTACATTTATTGATTACAACCAGTTCAGCAGTCGCTACCTTAATCAGGGCGCGGATATATTTTATCATACTGGTACTCCTATACCGGAGGCGGGAAAAGCGATTCTCCATGCGCTAAATCTCCTGTCCGAATCCCCCTCGGTACCGGAAGTGGCCAATGCCCTTGTCTCAGTATTATTACATCTGACGCTTGAAGTTCTCAAATGCGGCGACGTCCCCAAAGCCGGCAAACATAATCTGACTTTTACCAGGATCAATCAATACCTGCATGAAAATTTCATCTATCCGATTAACCGACAACATGTCGCGTCTGAGTTTAAGCTCAATCCGTCCTATCTCTCGCGACTTTTTTCGGAACTGGGCGAGACGACTTTCAATAACACGCTACGGAACATGCGCCTGGAACATGCCGCGATGCTGCTGAAGAATTCCAATCTTTCCGTAGATGAAATAACCAACAATTGCGGATATTTAAGTTCTACTTCATTTATTTCCACCTTTAAGAAACAGTACGGAATGCCTCCCGGTGAATTTCGCAAAAATTCATGGAAGAAGAAATAATACCAATGAGCGATCAGCCATAAATAGTGGAATGGCTGCTTAAAAGAACCGGCGGCATGTCTATAAATCGATTATGCAAAACCCCTGTTTGCGTCGGCTCATTGCCTCACCGACAGGACAACTGGACTTATTCAGGAAGCCATAATTAAAAAGTCATTTTCATAGCCCCATACCCGGAAGTACAGATCGCATAGGATCGCCGGATAGAAGCATCCATCAGCATAGACCTCGGAACTGGCTGCAATCCCCCAACCAACTGAATTATTGTCGCCGCCGTCATGGGATAATTCATGCAATATGTCGTATTGGGACTTACGCTGGTTCTGAGATGAAATTTTTGGGGAAAGGCATTATTGCTGCCATTCAAGCTGGTTTGACTTACTATTGAAACGTCAGATTTTACACTCAAATTCTTGCAGAAAGGGAAGAAATGACCATGTCATGAAAAAATTTCATGATTTTATTGGCAAATCCATGTCAGAACCCGGTTCGTCAAGCAGATTTATAAATTTTCGTGCTTGCCGAGAAGTTTTTTCGCAACAGCCATGATCTCAACAACTTATTAGATTGTGTCGTCAATAGATGTGTGCTATATTATGCAAACGGGTGCTCCCTGGCGTGACTTGCCGCCGTCGTTTTTGCTTGAAATGCTGATGACTCCATTCTGCCGGACCCGTTTGAAAATCTCCGGCAGCCATTCGCAGGAAAATTCATCCAGTTTTCTGCCTTCCTCCAGTCCGAAGTATTGGCGTGCGCTCTGCGTTGCCAACTCAATCCTCTCACTGCCGATATCGAATACCGCGATGGGCGTCGGCAACTCGCTGAACACGTCTTTATTCATCTGTTCGGAACGATGAAGCCGCCCGATCAGCTGGTTTTGCGCATTGCGCAGTGCGATTGCCATGGAGTTGAACGAACGCGACAATTGCCCGATCTCATCATTGAATCTTGAATCGAGAGTCAATGACAGATTTCCGTTGGCAATTTCATTGGTCATGCCGATCAGCTTTTGCAACGGTTTTTGTATCAAGTTGGTCAACAGCAACAAGAAGGCGATAACGAAAATAACGCAACCGACCAGCAGTATGATTCCCTGCCGATGAAGCCGGTTGGCCTCCGCGGCCGCCAGATTTTTGGCCTCGATCATATTCTGCTGATTCAGCGTCAAAATTCCGCCAATCTCTTTTTTGAGTCCAGTAAAGAGCGGGAACACCTTTTCTCGATAATTCGCCACTCTCTCATCCGTCGATGTATTGGGATTATTGACGCGAGGCAGCAGCTCAATATACTCCGAAAGCAATTTTGCAACCTTTTCCGCGCGTTCTCCTTCCGTGGGCAAAGTGATATTGTGCAGTTCAGCCTGCCATTCCCGGTTGATCCGGTCGATTTGCATCGTGAAAAAATTAGGTTCGGCGGATTGTCCGGAGAGGGAAAGCAATAAGCCACTGTCGATCCGCTCCAGTGCCTCGTTGACATTCTGGCAGATGATGACACTCTGATAATTTTCCCGCAGGATCACATCTACAGCGCGCCCGAGTTTGTCGACCTGGCGAAGCATCATGACTCCGAAAATGGCGATTCCCGCCAGCAGGATGCCGAAGCCGGTCAAAAATTTTTGTCTGATGTTCATAGCCTGATCCTTTCGCAGTTTTTGCTTTATCTGAAAAGCATGAATTGTGCCAATCACAATTTCCTGCTCAACCAGTACAAATCCATTTGTGGGTCATTGCAAAATGCAATATATCACACGGCATTTTGCAGTTTATAGCTTGTATTGTTTCCGTTTGCGCCACAATGTAGTCTGATTGGTCCCAAGTTTCTCCGCGGCCTCCTGCAGCGACGCGGTCACGGCGATCACACGGGCAATATGATGTTTTTCCAACTCGGACAAAGTACACATTTCGTCTGTCTGCCGCGATGTTTCGGAAACGTACAATGTTTCCGGCAGGTGCGCCAATTCAACGGTATCGCCGATGGCAAGAATCACGCCACGCTCCACGGCATTGCGAAGCTCCCGCAAATTGCCGGGCCATGAATAGGCATGAAGCGCCCGGAGGGCCGCCTCTGAAAACCCGACAATATGCTTATGGTTGTTCCTGGCGAAAAACGCCAGCATTTCCGTGGCAAACCGGTCGATGTCTTCCGGCCGTTCCCGCAACGGCGGAATTTCGAGCTGAAATACGTTCAGCCGGAAAAAGAGATCTTCCCGGAACCGTTTTTCCCGTACCGCCTCCTCCAGCGGCACATTGGTGGCGGCGATGATCCGTACGTCCGCCCGATGGGTTTGGGATGAGCCGACCGGCTCATACTCTTTGTCCTGAATGAACCGGAGCAGTTGCGGCTGGATCGCCGGCGGCAGGTCGCCGATTTCGTCGAGGAACAGAGTTCCGCGATCGCAGGCGGCAATCCGTCCGGGGTTATCCTTCA
>CALABZ010000253.1 GCA_937888615.1 uncultured Lentisphaeria bacterium
CTGCCGTCAAAAACAATCAAACAGGATTCCGCAAAAAAATTAACGGAATCAGGTTATGTGATAAAGATATTTGAAATCATCCTCTGTCAAGCCCTTCTCACGCCAATAGTGATATGGATAATAAAGAAAATAACCTAAAATGTCGATACCATATTTTTTTAGAAGTTGATTTCTTTCCGTTGTGTCCGGATTTCCCCATGAAGTAGAACCGAATCCCCAACGCATCATGTTCCTGGCAAAATCATCGCTTCGGCTGATTTGCCCGACAACAGTCTGGGTCGCAAAAATATTCTTACTGGCATGTTCATTTTTCAAAAATTTCATAGTAGAAAATCGATAGAAATCATAATAGGGTTTCATCCCTTTCAACATAAACTCCGCGCGAACGAAGAACACTCCAGTCCCCAGCGTCTTATCATCCAGCGGCAGTTTTATTATATCGCCGCTTTTAAAGTCATATTCTTTCTCAAACAGCGTTTCGCGATAAAAATTAAATAACTTAAGTTTGACTTTGCCGGAAATACCTTCTTTTCCGAAAATATGGAGAGCCGCATCAAGCGGTTTGCCGAATTCAACGTTATTATCTGGATCCGAAGTAGTCAACAAGCCTTCAACCGGAGCGGAAACAAATTCCGTAAGCTCTTTTCCTTCTTCAACCTGAATTCCATCAACCAGAGTATCGCCGTGAGCCGCCAGCATTAGGCCGTTCGCGGCAGCTTTTTGTGTGAAAGAGAAAGAACAACGGGTCCAGTCATTTGTCAACTTGAAATGGTATTGGGGGTTCCTTGACTCCAGCCAACTAAATTGTCCTATCGCACCTCCAACCGTTACCGGGTGAAAAATCAAAGTAGCATTGTCATTTTTTGCTTTGGCATAGCAACTGACAGTATAAGTTTTCCCCGTTTGGAGGGGGAGTGGCAGGCTTAAAGCATGATTACTGGATGTCTGGCGAATCCGTAATGATTTATGCCCAAATTTAGCATCCCCGCTCTCAATGGAAAAGTGTTTACTGTCTTCTCCCGGAGTATAATTGCATCCACCTCCACTCATCCATCCCCAGTATCTCAACCCCTGTTCAAAGCTGGGATTCGGCATCAGGTTGCGGGTTGCCGGTTCAGGCACATGCAGATGATCCTGTTTATAAAAATCAATTCCTCCGAGCGCCGGAGGAGTATTCTTTTCCGACAGCATGACTTCCCCCAAGTCAATAACCATGCTCCATTTTGCCTGACGTGGAACTCCGACATTTATGTTCAATGTATAGATGTCTTCTTTGTTATCAGCCAATAACTCTTCACTGGGACGAATGCAGGATTTCTCTGGCAGATCGATACTCAGCTTTTTCAATGGATTATCCGGGGCAATCGTAATTTGCTGAAAACTGAAATAGGATTCTGCCGCAACCGGAGCATATTGAATAAACTTATATTTTTTATTATCTTCCTTTATTTTTTTCATCAGGACATCTTTTGAACGTAATGGAAGTTCTTTATTGCCAAGCATAACTTTTTCATCACGATAATTAGTCAGAACCATCGAAAGACCGAGATTAAAATCCTTTTGGAGTGAAGCCAACCTCTCCTGAGAGATTCCAAGATCACAACTCAATTCAACCTTACTGTCGCCCAAACTTCTTAGCGTATAACTGAAAGTCGCCGGAGTATTGTCAGGCAAAAGATATTTTTTGGAATAAGTTATGGTTTTATCTTCAGGATTAATTTTGAATTCCGGTTCGGTCCCCGGAGCAAAACTAAATGGAGATCCATATACTCCCTTGTACGCTCCCCGTATAACCATTTTGACAATTTGTTTATCATCAACATGGATCATGATAACCGCACTTTTATCGTATTGTGCCGTCAGTCTGTTTTCTATTTCTCGTACACTGACACGCTTATTCCCAACGACAAAAGCCGCGCTTTCATATGCTGTTTTGCCGTTTTTGAAAAAATTTTTAACAACAAATTTCGGATTCTGCCGACCAATTTTTCCGGTATCCCGAAATGCTTCCGGGTTTGGTCCATCAGCCGAAAAAACAAATCCGGCTGAAAGTGCTACAAACAAAGCGCACAAAAACTTTCTCATTATATTCATCATATTCATCCATTTAGAATTTTATTGTTAACAAAAAAATTATCAATATCACACCCTAATTGAGTATAATAACTTGTTCTTTTACGCGTCAAAACCATTTTGAAGCATCCGACGCATTTTTTCTTAAATTTCCGCTAAAAATCCTGATTTTTGCGTGTTGACCTCCCGTCTCGAATTTTCGAGCTCTACTTGTTTTTATATTCTTAGAACAATCTAACTATTTTTAATTCAGCATATTAAACAATTGTTTGACCGTTATGGCTATCACGCCGAACATGAGATGCGTATTCACATGTCCTTTGACTCTGACATGACGCGCGCCATAATTATCTTTTAAATCCGAATTGCCACGCTCAACCGTGCTGCGTTCCCGGTAACGAACTTTTTCCGCCCCAATCACATCCTTGCGGCAAATCAGCAAGATTATCTTGAGGACTGCGATTCGGTTGTAGCTCAAGACGACGAGTTTTTATTTCGGCAAGTTTCTGTTCCTTCATCGTCGCAAGTTCAGCCTTGCTTTTGCGACCGCGCTTTTTCGGCTTGCGTTCTTTCTGAGGCGTATTCTTGCAACATGCCTTTTCGCGACCAACTATAGCAGTTGAATCCATACTCGCGTGACCTACAATTAAATTATTTCATATACTATCTTGATAAATTGCGGCTATTACTGCGACCAACCCGCAAAAAGGAAAGGGTCAGAACCAGAATAATGGTATGGCCCGTCAACTTTCAATAATTCTTGTATCGAGCAGAGTTTAACATGTCCATCTACGTAAAGAATATTTGCATTCCCTTTAAAGGCTGAGGCTGGCAGGGCAGTGGCATCTTTGTAAGGTCGCGGATCACTTGCTCCATGACGGAAAGAAAGAGGATAAACGTTAAGATTATTAGCATATGAATCAATTATGATATCCATGGCCAAACAGGCAGCCGATGCACTTTTGATAGAACTATTTTTATGCCCCTCTAATCCGCTAAGCCATGCACCATTTTTCCATGAACCGGCTAAGCGGCCGTTTATGCCATAATTTGTGCCGTAGCCTATACCAACGTTTTCACTTGGACAATGAAAAGTACCCATATTATTGAAAGTATCCAAGCCTTTCCAGTTGACGCCATAAGAGGGATTACCATAATAACCGGCAAGTGTAGCATGCCAATAATGCGCATCCAGATAAGCGGGCACAATCCAACCATCATAAGCATCCGAATAGCCTGTACTGGCAAGTCCTATTTGTTTAAGGTTGTCCGTACAGGCAATACTTTTTGCCCTGTCTCTGGCTTTACTTAAAGCCGGCAGCAGCATTGAGGCAAGAATCGCAATGATTGCGATCACGACGAGGAGTTCGATGAGTGTGAAAATTCTTGACCTTTGTGTTTTCATAATAAACCTCCTTTGAATGTGAAAGAACTCGATAACTTCCCAGAAATACCCGATTTTCAAACCTTTAATTTTAATCGTCCCATTCTAATCCTTTAATTATTTTATAAAAAACTGGTTCGGACATAATTCATAACCAATATTCGGTAATATATGCTTGCAGAAAAAGCCGAATCATTGCATGAAACCTGAAGTAGTTTTTGCCGGGTGCTCCGCATAGATACATTGACGAAATCCACAGGCTTTCGTGTGTCTTTACAATCAATTTTTACTGTCTGTTTCATTTTTATGTTTGGATTATGATACGTTTTTATGTTTAAACCTGTATTCGTCAAAAACTTCTTCCTTTTAACGCTTACTACCGTTTTTAGCTAATTCTTTCGCTATCGTCACCCTACAACCTACTATATAAACCCGATAATACAATTACTTTATCCTTACTCATGTCCATTTATCCATTATAGTTTATATATAGACGTTATATCTATGAGACAATATACATTATACATTCGGCTCTAAATAAAGTCAAGCTTTGTATTTTGAAAAATATCGATTATTATTGGATTGAAAAAGGAAACGTACTCCCCAGAAATAAGTAAATTGCATTTAGTCTTACAGTAGAGGTCCTTGTGGTGCGCTTCTCCTCAAGCTTGGACCGATTTTTTAAAGAATCAGTGTATAGATCCTTGAACATTATATCACTTCGTCCTGATTCTTGCAAGTCCCCAAATAGACGGAATCGGGTGTTTCATAGTCCAACGCCGAATGGATGCGCCTGGTGTTGTAAAAGTTGACATAACTCTGTACTCCAAGGCGCAACTGCGGCAGTGAAACATATTCTTTGATTTTGATATCCTCGTATTTCAGGGCCCACCAGAAACGTTCCATTTTGGCATTGTCCAGGCAACGGCCCTTGCCGTCCATGCTGATCCTGATCCCGAGCTTCTTGAGCTCATCGGTGAACATGCGGCTGGTAAACTGGCTGCCCTGATCCGAGTTGAAGATTTCGGGGATTCCGTGGCGTCTGACGGCTGTTTCCAGCGTTTCCACGCAATGAACCGCATCCATGGTGTTGACCACGCGATAGGCCATTACTTTGCGGCTATAGAGGTCTATGATTGCGATCA
>CALABZ010000254.1 GCA_937888615.1 uncultured Lentisphaeria bacterium
TGTAAAGAATTATCTTCACAAGGAATCGAAGTAATTGCAGTTGTCCGTAACAAAGCCGTTCTAGCTTTTTGTCACCTCCTGAACAATGAGTCCCTTCCGAGAAACCGATATTTTCAATTAAATTAACCTCGGGGGTAATGCATAATTTATTTTGTAAAAATATATAAATTCCCCATTGATAATCCCATATCGACGGCTTTCCACCGTTCTTAATAATTCGGTAATTTTGGTTCCAATGCCAATAATGAATCAACCCTTCCCATGGATTGAAACGACGAAAGATGTTTCTTCTTTCTTGTTTCCAAGTTTTCATTTCAAAATCCATATGCTGCCATGCACGAGCCCAAGTCGCCCACCCCCAACATCGAGGGTATCCGGTAAAGAAATAGCTATTTCCCAATTTAGGCGATTTTGCGTTGAATGTATTGATCTGGGCAATGTGTTCATTATCACGATACAACTCCAACATCTCTTCGCAGAAAGGGAAAAATTCAGGACAGGGGCAACAATCATCCTCCAAGATGATACCTTCCTCTTCGTGTTCGAAGAACCATGAAATTGCAGTATATGGTCCTCTTCCGCAACCCAGATTTTTATCATGGAACAAGGTTTTGACTTCACAAGGCCAATTTATTGCATTTATGACATTTGCTCTGGTCTTTTGGCAAAGATTTTCTTCTCCAACACATTCCTTGCGTGCTCCATCTGCAGCGATATACAATCTTTCAGGCCGATAAGCACAAATTTTGGCAAATGTTTTTGCCGCAATTTCCGGGCGATTGAATATAATAAATAGAACTGCCTTTTTACTTCGAGTATCCATTTTATTTCTTACTGCTCTATATTAATTAAGAATTGTTTCTGATATACGTCGCACATATTGTTTTCTGTATGAATCCGTCAACGCCGTATTGTAATGAAAAGGTTCAGGAGGAAAAGATGGTAACGTCAACCTGACCGCTGTCTTCAAATGGCACATATGTGCCCGATAGAACTCTTCTCCGCCTATCTGCTGTAAAAAACCGACAATCTTCCCCCTTTTCGGATCGACGTAATCCAAAATAATGTTATTGCCGTTTAAAATAGTTTGAAGTACAACCGAATGAAAACGCATCCCCACACAGGCAAAGGCTTCAGCAAAAGTCTGGAAAGTCTGAACCAGCGTCTGAGGTTCATTTTCCACAGTAATTTCTGAAGAACCGATTTCTTGCACAATCCGGTTCAAAAAATAGCGATCATCACCGCCAACACTGAAATAATGCATTGGCAGTAAACGCAAAGGTTTATTGATAGTTTCAGTCAAATTCCGAACCAGTTCGGATAACGCAATATTTATGTTTTGGCTTGCCGCTGTCTTTTCTACCACTAAGAAATCTCTCAAGCATACTACTATTTGTTCAGAAGAGTTTGTTCCACTCCATTTTTTTTGAAATTCCTGTACGGCAAAAACAGCCGGATCAATGGCTTCTTCCACCGGATACGGCTTACGAGATAAACGGCAATAACTGATTCGCGAAACCTCATCCCGAAAAATAGTCAGATCGGACAAGGAGACAATGTTGCACAATGATTTTTCATAGATTCGATTATGAATAGGGCCAACGCCACAACCGAGAATCATAGTCTTTTTTCGTAATTTTCTGGCTTTTGCGAAAGCATACTCCAGCATAAACAATCCACCGATCCCCATCAGTGGCCCCCCCCCAATTACCACCAGATCACTCTTGCGGATTGCCGCATCAAGTTCCTTGCGACGAGTACTATCGAATAGGCTAAGATTCAAATCGGACTGTCCACTGCACTGGCGATAGAATGCTTCATCTTCCAGTACCGTCTGTTCAGAGAAAAATGGATAAAGTGATCCCAAGCGGATTGAAAACTCCTCTCCCGTTTCATGAAACAGGGAAAACAACCCGGCTAAAATTGCCCGATCTCCCAAAGTTTCTGTTCCATACCATCCGACGATTGTTATTTGAAGCATTGCATGAACTCCGCTCTGATTTTGTAAGAGACCCAGACTGCGCTTTTAAGTTTTTCCACAATAAAAAACAATAACCCGCGAAAAGTAGGAAAAGAAACGTAGTGAGTACACGTATCACAATATCGTTTCGTATTTCTCTCCACGGCTTTTAGTTTCTCGGAAGCGATCAACTCCGATGCCGTATGCTCCCGCAAATTGCCGATGCACTCACTCGCAGTAGCACAGAGGTATAATTCCATTCTTTCTGTAATCGTAACATCACTGCGGAGATAATTACATCCGGCAATACGGTCATGACCGTTTTGGCGCAAATAATAGTAGGTACAAAATGCAATAATACGCTTCCGCAAGCTTTTCTCATATTTGAACCTGCCGAAAAAATACGCTGCCGCCATCAATAGGGAACGTCGGTCATTGAGAATGGAAAAATCGGAAGAGTCAAAATTATACAAACGTCGGTTTGGAACAGCCAAATGGCAGTAGGATGGGATATTTAATTTTTCCATCAGGCACTCCACTTCTACGACTCTTGCAATGTTCTCCCTTGAAAGCGTACAACCTACCGTTAATTCATCGCAGTAGAGCTGAGGGTTTGCATTTAGTTCCTTCAGGGTTGCCATTGTTTTTTCAAACGCAGTGGAAACACCACGGATCTGGTCGTGGGTTTTTCCGACAGCATCAATTGAAAGGCTTAAATGAACTTTGATCTTTCGTTGAGAACATTTTTCTTTGATAATATATATCATTTTCTTCAACGGTTCTGCACACATTCCGTTGGAAATGATATAAATGCTCTGGAGATGGGGTAACACAAAGAGAGCATCCAGCAACTTTTCAATTTCGGGATACAATGATGGTTCACCTCCATTCAATCCCACATTTTCCACTTTAGCAAAAAATGGATCACGAAGTGCTTCTTTTAAAAGTGTTGCCTCCATATGCACTCTGGGATAAATTGGCTTCCAAATATTACAGGTGACGCAACGCGAATTACAGAAACCGGTAATTGGCATCTGCAACGTTCGAGGAAGAATTCGTCGCTTTAAAATTTGTTGAACGACATAATTTCCAAAAAAGGGGAAATATTTTTTCATAATAATATTTTTTCCGATACTTCTTTGCTACAGTGAACTCTCATCAAGACATTACCAACGGCGGAATAAACCACCGTCTCATTTGGAATGCGGCACCTTGCTATATTTATTTTTCAGTGGTGATGGGTTCCAGCTCAAGTTCATTATCCTTTTGTGACTTCACCTTGAAAAATGCGGGGAAATGAGATGGAGGCTGTTCCTTAACTTGATATTTTGCCTCGAATTTATTCCAGCCGCCAGCATCTCCAATAATTAAAAAATTGAAATTCTCCCGATACTTTGCGGACTGAACATATAGAGAAGGAGAAAAACCCAACGTACAGTGAAAATAGTAATCGGAAAACTGGCTGATAGGATATGGCAAAGAAGAAAAAACTACTGCCACACATCGTTTTTCTGCAAAAATATGTCTGAGATCAAGTTGTTTGAGAGTGTCATGATAGTGTTTCATTCCATTATATCTAGTAGGGGTAAATGTTTGAAACCCAGAAATAAATATTACAGCAAGAATTTCAAGCAAAAATATCCTTAGGCAATTACGCCAATGCGAGGATGTCCATTGAGAATTATAGAACACTGCAATCGCAACTGCACATAAAATAATGGGAGACATATATCTATATTGCGCGGGATTTACCAATGTATTCAGGCAAATAAAAAGTAATATGAACACATAAAAGATCGCTTCAAAAATCAAAGTTAGCAACAATATGGTATCACGAATACGATGCCGATAGTTTATTCCCAATCCGATAAGCCCAATTAATGCAACAATGGTAAGAACTATCGAATAACTAGGACTGGTTTGGATATAGAATTTTTCCTCCCCGTCGCCCAATAATTTAGTATTAATATATGAATATATTTTTCGAATATTGGGGTCACGATGTATTCCCTGATATAATCTGCCACGTTTATATAAGTTTATCATCGCATCACATTTTACTTTTTGTGTGCCATTCAATTTACAAACAAAAATATTATAAACATCATTAAATCGGATATTCATTTTAGTACGAGATTCAAAACCATTACATTTAAAATAGCAATTCCATACACCAAAGGCAATTAACGGCATAAATATTACTATACTAAATAAAGAAAACGGAATAAGACATTTTTTCAATTTGTCATGATTATTGTGCCAAAATATTCTTTCTCCCCAAATATATTCCCAATTATTCAATACATAAGTAATTAGAATCAAACCGGAAACAAAAAATGCAACCAATCCGGCGATGGGTTTGACTAAGGCGAGGAAAAAAAGCACCGGTAATAACGGTAAGATTTTAATATAAAAGCCTTCACCTGTATCTCGAATCGAAAATATATATATTGTCGCACCGCAAAAAATTGCCCCCAAAATCATATCTGGACTACTGTATTCCCACCAGCCAATAGTAGAGCAAAAACTAAATAAAATAAACCCGATTAAATAAAATCTCAAAACCTCCCATATTTTTGTATGACTTTTAAACAAAAAAACAAGAAAACCTCCCAACAAAAGATAAATAACATCTTTAAAGTTTAATGTGGGAATACCCGCATATAAAAAACGTCCAAACAGAGGAAGACACAATAAAAATGCAATATAAGAAAACTTTTTCCATCTCAAAAAACGAAATATGGGAAACAATCCAGCCCAGACAAGAATAAAAATAGCCCCAAGATAACCGAAATCATTAAATGAAGGATATAAAATCTGAATGATGTAGTAAGGAATGGTATTTTGTATTGCAGCATAAAAAAAATTACCATAAATGCACCAATTACCCTGGGTCCAATGATTTTCGATAAAACATTGATGACAATGAGTTAACCAGAAAGTGAAATCATCATAACTTGTTGGCATAATACGATTGTTTATGGTTGCATAAAAAATCCCAACCGCAACAGTAATGAATACCAAAAAAGGTTTGTCTATGAAATTATTTAGCCAATTGACAACAAATACATGGTAACATTGTTTTTTAGGCAATGTTTGTAGAATTCCTCTGCATTTTATAGCTTCCAGCACCAATAAAAACAATCCGACAATAAATATAGTCCACACTATATATTGCATGTAACCAACCGTAATTCCAACCAGAAACAATAAAGTGCCAATAATGGTAAGGGTAAAAAGCGGTACTAGAAATTTATAAATTCGCCATGTCCGGTTGAAAAAGATAAAATAACCGTAGAACGATAAAATAAGAAAAATACTAAAAATCAGCATTAATTATAGACCTTTTTTAATGGATAGCCATTTTTACATAAATTTCCAATGTGTAAGCCTAAACATATCAGTCAAAATACTTTCTCCTCAGAATTTTTTTGTAAATCTTGCATCGATCAATTTATTCAGGAAAATCTTCTTGAGCCAAACCGGGGAATGACCGTAAAACGAAACCAGAAAACGTAAAATCCCGGTCTTGGCAACAGAGAATTTCCGCATCGGTCTTAGCGGCGACGGAAATGAATTCATCCCCACCAGTTCCTCAGGCGCATAGCGCAGTGGCTGCGTCCGGCCTGGAACGGCTTCCGGATACCCCAGAATGATGTACCCGATCGGCTCGTGCAAAGTCGGCATTTTCATTAATTTCCGCAAACGATTTTTGCGTGGAAGATTGCCGATCCAGCACGCGCCCAAACCATAGGATGAGGCAGCCAAGAGAATATTTTCAATCGCGGCTGCCGCTGACTGCACTCCGTCCTGATAAACGATATTTTTAGTGTCCCGGGCATAACTCACCAGAATCCCAGCCGGTGCCTGAGCGATCAATATGGACGCCCCGGAATCAACAATCCGCCGCTTGAGATCTTCCTGATTGACAATGATAAAACGCCAATCCTGCATGTTGCAGGCGCTGGGGGCTCTGGCGCCCCACATGCAAAGTTCCCGCAATACTTCCACAGGAACTGGATCCGGCTTGAATTTCCGTATGGAAACCCGCTCTCTGAGAATCCTCAGGCTCTCGGATGTCATCATTTTTCCTTGTCTTTTGAGGCTATGAAAAATTGTCGGATTCCCCATTCCCCAAGCAGGCGGGGGAATATGCGCAACAACCGTTCCCATGCACCTTGCCACCACCAGGGCCCTACTGGCATTAAAACCGTGCCGTAATGTTCTTGCAAATTCCAGCCAGTCTCCGCAAACATCAGCTTGACCTCGCGCGACCGCGGAAAACGGTGCGGCCCCTCGCCATGCCCGCCAAAAAGCGCCGTGAAGATTCGATAACTCAATTCACTGGTATGGGGCGGACAACTCAGAATTAACGGCGCTCCCGGTTTTGCAACCCGGTACAATTCACATAGAAATTGCACCGGCTGCGCTACATGCTCCAACGTTTCCAGCGAAATAACGGCATCGAATTTACCGTCTTCGAACGGCAGTTGCGAATAGCTTTCCAGCTTTACCTGTTTTACCGTCGGACGGATACCAGCCGCAACACGCATCAAGCCAGCGGAAATCTCTGCATGAATCACTTCCGCCTCCGGTTCCCGTTGATGAATAAAATCATCCATCTCGCAATCCCGGCTGGTCACATTCAGAATCCGCATGCCGGGAAATGTCTTCAGGTGTTTCATCGTTTCGGAAAAACGCTGGCAGTGCGCCTCATCGACTTTGCCGTTCGCTTCAACGTAAATGTCGGCAACGCGATCCCAATGCGCTTCCACATCGCGGTCGTTCCATGAATGTTTGACGGTCGAATGCTTGTTCATGAGATAGCTCATTTCAACAGCATGATCCCGGCAACGATTAATATGGACCCGGCGATTTTTCGCCAGTCTATTTTTTCCCGCAGAAATACGGCCGACATCACAATGATGAAAATATAACTGATGGATGAAAACGCATTCATTTTGCTCAATGTACAGAACCGGGCCGCTAGGATCAGACACAGGGGAGACAGAGCCAGACACAGCAATCCGCCAATGAATTTACGTTGCCGTAATTTTTCCACCAGAGTCAGCCGTGCCACTGCCGCACTTTTAATCAGCAAAAGGCCCAGGGCATTGAAAAATGCCATGCTGATCAGCAATAATTCAACCATTTTCCCGTACCTCCGTACCCGAACTCAAACGATGAGGTGAGGAGGTGATAGCCAGTACCCCTAGGCAAATCAAACTCAACCCGACAATCTGCTGCCAGGAAAAATTTTCCTTCCAGCACAGGATGCCGATCAAATAACTGAAAAAATAATTCAACTCCATGATCGGATAAATGAATGAAAGTTGATAACGTTTCCCCACGATCAGCCACAGGACCAACCGGATCAGATAGGTCATCCCCCAGATGCCGACATACAGCAACAGCAAAAATGTCGCCAGAAATGAGATGACTGTCGAGAAATGTTCGGCCACGACTTTGGCCATAACCACGCTGAGCAGATTGCACGCCATCAATCCGAAAACGGCGACAAACGAACCGGAACGAATATGAAATTTCGAAATCATCAGCTCCGCTCATGCATTTCCCGGCGCATGGCCGAAACCTGATCGCAGACCAGTCCGAACAAAACGACCAGAATCATGGTGATCAGCAACAGCAAACTGGTCTGACTCAATTTCAATTTCTGGTAAAAATGAATATCCCTCCCGATACTGGCCAGCGCCAACAGGAAAAATATTCCCGCGATATGAAGAAAAACCTTCAACGGATCATACAGCATCGTAAGCCGCAGCATCAGCATCAGCGTATCGGTCCCATGCCGCAATTGCCGGACGGTACTTTTGCCGATACGCTGTTCGACAATGATCGGCACATATTTAATCCGCTGCCCCGTCTTCAGCATGGCAAACGAACTGGTGGTGGAAAAACTGAACTTGTCGGAAGCCAGGTGCATGTAGCGGGCAATGACTTTGCGGCGAAAGATCCGCAACCCGGAGTTGAAATCGGGCAATTTTTCTCCGGCCAGCCAGTTCGCGAAATGCCGCAGAATAAACTTTCCTGGCCGTCGCGTCAACGGCGCATGGCTGCCTTCTCCACGGATACCCACCACCATGTCATATCCATCTCCCGACTCCATGACTTTTCGAATATCCTCCATGCGGTGTTGCCCATCGGCGTCGCACATCAACACGTATTCAGTTTTAGCGGCACGTATTCCGGTTTTCAGCGCTGCGCCATATCCTCGATTTTGTTGATGATGAATAGCCATAATTCCTTCCAGCCCATCAATGATGTTTCCAGTGTCGTCGGAAGAGCCGTCATCGATAATAATAATTTCCTAATTCCGTGAAAGAATCACCGTGATTCATTCACATCTGTTGTTTTGTTGT
>CALABZ010000255.1 GCA_937888615.1 uncultured Lentisphaeria bacterium
TTGAAAAGCATGGTATCGGTATCCTCTACAAGTACCGCAAAGGAACGGACGAGGTGCAGGGCATTTCCTTTGCGTCCGGGCTTGCCTGAAACCCGCCGCCAGGCTCTTTGAACCCTGGGGTCGTCGATTTCCGGCAGTCGCGCGATGCGGCGGCGACAGCGGAGGTAGCAGTACCACAGCCACAGGCAGACTGGGAGTCCGGCCAGGAATAACAGCAATAATTCATAGTTCCGCCATTGGCGCAGGATCGCCAGCCCGATGGAGAAGTTCCGCTCGGATATGGCGGAGGGGGCGGAGGAATTTCTGTCGGAAACGGCGGCGGTACCGGCCCT
Organism: uncultured Lentisphaeria bacterium; assembly: GCA_937888615.1. Classification (GTDB taxonomy): domain Bacteria; phylum Verrucomicrobiota; class Lentisphaeria; order Victivallales; family Victivallaceae; genus UBA5239. Next base: position 333 of record CALABZ010000255.1, read on the forward strand.
GGGATTTCCGGTTTTGCGGGGGGCGTGGCTGACTATGGCTTTCTGCACCCGGTTGTTAAGGTGGGAGAAGTCAACCTGCCAGGGGAGCGTCCTGGAATTCGGCTGGGGAACGACCAGCCAGATTGCGCAAATACACCATAGCATCCTCCGACAACCGGCCGTCAGGGTCCGGCGCAGAAGGATTTCGGCCAGCAACAGCGCCGGAACAAGGACGGCGCCGCGGGCCAGTGTGGCGATGAACGCAATCTCAAAAGGGGTCATTTACCGGCATCCTCGTGCTTGTCCAGGAGTGCGCGCAGTTCAGCGATTTCAGACGTACTGAGATCTTGGTTTTCGACCAGACAGGTCAGAAAGTTGCCGGCGGCTCCGCCGAAGAGGCGGTCCAGCAGCGAACGTCCCGCGCTGTATTGGTATTCGCCCTGTTTGATAGTGGCGTAATACTGAAAAGTCTTGCCGCTGGAAGCCCGGCGGACGGCTTTTTTGTTCAACAGGCGCAGCAGCAGTGTTTTGATGGTGGGGTCTCCCCAACTGGTTTTCTGTTTCAGTTTATCGACCAGTTGGCGTGAGGTTTGAGGCGACTCTTCCCAGAGCTCCTTCATCACTTCGAGTTCAGCATCCGAAATATTCATTTTTTTCATGGCATCTCCTTGTCATATATAAATATACACGCCGTCATAACGCTTGTCAATCACATTTGTCATCTATTTTGAAATGTCAGGCGAAAAGAAAGTTTTTCCGCTTGAAAAACAGCGCCGCCAGATTAAATTACTCTGTTAGCCATCAGGAAGGAATACTCATGGACGAACACGAAAACGAACAGGAAATCCGCCGGGTCAATGAACGGCTCAGCACTTTTCTGAATGAGAAGAAAAACGGGGGAAATGCTGTTTCGATTCCCGCCGCATTTGCAAAGATGCTGCACAAGCTCGACCGTCTTCCCACCCAGCAGGAACTCGACCGCGCCTATCTGCATGAAGCCATGCGTCGGGCCGTCGGCAATCAGAAAAAAGCCGCCCTCCTGATCGGCATAACTCCTCAGGCGCTTTGTTCCCGCCTGAAAAAATATCCCGAACCCGGCAAGGAAAACTGATATGGCGAAGCCGGGTACAGATACGCCAACTGATTTTGGCAAAGGGCGGGTGTGGGAAGTCCCCTTTGAAGTGACCTCGCGTCAGGAAGCCCTGCCGTTTCCGGATATTGTCGTCGAGGAAATCCAGCGTTCACCGGTTTATTACATTGATCGCAGAAAAGGCACCAACATGCGGGGGTGTCAGCTTTCCTACACGTTGAGCGGCGAAGGCATTTTTCGGATCGACCGGCAGGACATCCGAATGAAGCCCGGCATGGCGTTTCTCCAATGCCACAATGACCGGCATAATTCGTACTGTTATCCGCCTGACGGCAAGGTTCCGTGGCGTTTTCTCTGGATTTCGTTTTCGTCAAAAACCGCCGAGAACATCGTTAAGGCGGTCAACCGCGAGTACGGTTACATCTTTCACCTGCCGCAGGACAGCGGGATTATCAAGAAATTGAAGAATTACGAAAATTACCGGGGGCGCCTTCAGGTGATTACCCCATTGGAGGGGGCAACCATTTTCATGGATGTAATTACCCGTCTCGCCGATGTTGAATCCCGCAAGGAAGAAACCGTTTCATCCGAACTGATTCGCCTCGTCCATGAATACATCTATGTCAATCTCGAGGATAATATCAATATTCGCAACATCGCCGCCCACCTCGGAATATCGCGCGAACACCTGGCGCGGGTTTTTAAACAGCAGCTCGGGGAATCCCCGTCCAATTATCTGCATCGCAAAAAGATGATGCGCGCCTGCAAACTCCTTCTCGAAACCAATCTGACGGTCGGTGAAATTGCCGACAAACTCGGATACACCACTAGCGCCGCTTTTATCCGCACTTTTAAGCAATACTTGCAAATGACTCCGGGACGGCTCCGGGAAACCGGCTGGTTTCCCCCCGGAATACTCTAACGGAAATCCTTATGAACGAATTCGAACATCTCCTGCCCGATCAGGTCGTCGATGCCGCCGAGGCCTATCTCGGCACTCCGATGAGCGGCCTGGCGGTTCCGCTTCCCAGCTATATCAACCGGGTTTATGAACTGCAAAGCCTCGCCGGTGAACGCTATGTGGCCAAATTCTACCGCCCGGGACGCTGGGAACCCGCCGCCATTGCCGAGGAACACCGTTTCGTACTCGATTGCGCCGCCGATGAAATTCCGGTGATCGCCCCGCTTCGGTCTGTCGCGGGCGAAACGTTGATGACTACCGAAGACGGCATCACCTTTACCGTGTTTCCGAAAAGATTCGGCCGCGAACTGGAAATCCTTTGCGACGAGGATTGGCGGCGGATCGGTCGAGTCACCGCTCGCATTCATCTGGCCGGCGCCCGGCGCGAGGCGCCGCATCGCACGATATTGACGCCGGAGGAATCCACCGCCCCGTATCTGGACCATCTGCTCGAGGGCGATTATATTCCGGCGAGCTGTCGCGGAGCCTTTCTTGAGGTGGCGGAACAGCTTTATGAACAGCTTGAGGGGCGTTTCGACGGCCTTGAGCTGATCCGCATCCACGGCGATTGCCATCGCGGCAATATTCTTGAGCGCCCGGACGAGGGATTGATGATCATCGATTTTGATGATATGATGACCGGGCCGCCGGTTCAGGACCTCTGGTTGCTGCTGCCTGAACACGTGGAGAACTGCCGTTGCGAACTCGACCTGATGCTTTCCGGTTACTGCGAACTGCGCGACTTCAATTTTGATACGATTTCATTGATCGAACCCCTGCGCGCCATGCGGATGATCTATTTTCTGGCGTGGTGCAGCACTCAGATCGACGACTTCAAATTCCGTACTAATTTTCCGGATTGGGGCGGCGAACAATTCTGGCGGAATGAAATCGGTGACCTTCGCCGTCAACTGGCGCTGATCCGTTAGCGTTTTTTTCCACGGTACTGGGCGGGGGTCACGCCGCAGAAGCGCTGAAAGGACTTGACGAAGTACGAGGCGTCGCAGAATCCGAGCCGGAAAGCGATTTCCGCGATCGAATCGTCGCTGTTTTCCAGCTCGTAACGAGCTTTTTCAATCCGGTAACGGCAGATGTAGTCGGAGATATTCACTCCCACCAGCCGACGAAATTGTTTGCCCAGATACGCCGGACTGTTGCCGGTCAGCGCGGCCAGTTGCGGCAGGGTGATTTTTTCAGTATAGTGACGCGAGATGTAATCGAATACCCGGCTCAGGCGATGCCGGTTGTTCGCGGCGTTGACCCCGGCGGCCGCGCCGATGTTGCGAATGAAGAAAATCAGGAACTGGAAAAACAGGCCCTTGGCGTTGTATTCGAAATATTCCCGGCGCAGGTTCAATTCCTGTTCAACCTGACGGCACAGCTCCAGGAGGAACGGGATGGACGCCGGACTGAAGGTGTATTTCAACTCCATGCCCGTCTGCCCGGACCGGTGCTTGCGCAGGTGCTCAAACCGTTCATAGAGCGGCAATTCGTCGGCGGTGAACAAGGTTCGGTCAAACATGATATTGTAGAACTTCAGGCTGGGATCGCTGAAGTATTCATGCGTTGCCCCGGAGGGGATGATATAGATATCTCCGGGCAGCATCGCGTAATGCACGTCGTCCACGGCACAGCTTCCGGCGCCGCCGTAAATGAAAACCATCTCGACGCAATTGTGAATATGGACGGGCTGGTGCCGCCGGGTTCCTTTTTCATCCCACACTGCCAGAGGGAGCGCCGTTTTGCAATAGTGTTCGAGATGATATTCGAGCATGGATTGTGCCGCTCCTCAGTTGCTTTTCGGTCCGTAATGGATATCGTTCAGACGGATATGCGGCTCGGGGAGTTCGCGCCCCGCCATGAAATCCTCGACCAGGCGGACGGCTTCCTGTTCGTCGCCGCGCTCGACCCAGTGAATCCGAACGCCTTCACGCTCCATCTTGCGGAACCAGATATCCTGCCGTTTGGCGAACTGGCGAATCTTTGCCAACAGCGAATCCCGCATGGTGCGGCGGTCGATTTTTCCTTGCAGATACTGCGCCACCATCCGGTATTCAAGCCCGAAGAACTCCAACTTCTCCCATGTGACGCCCTGTTCATGCAGGCGGCGTACTTCTTCGATCATGCCTTCGTCGAGGCGTTGGTCGAGGCGCAGTTCAATGCGGCGATGGATTTCGGACCGCGGATAATAAACGCCGAGGACCAGCTTGTCGAACGGCGGAAACGGTTCGCCGCCGGGTTCGCCGCCGGGCGCGGATTTCTCAAGCCGCCGCCGCAGTCGTTCGCAGTTGGAACGTTCGCAGTCGGCAAGCGAAGTTGCGATTTCCGGCGGAAGTCGTCGGACCAATTCTTCTGCGGAAAGTTCCCGCAATTCATCGCGTCCGGCGAAGTTCGGTTCGCCGCCGCTCAGCTCGTAACGGTGCAGGATGGCGTTCAGGTAAAGTGCGGTGCCGCCGCAGAAAAACGGCAGGCGGCTGCGTTCGAGGATTTGGCGGAACGCCCCGGCGCTTTCGGCCAAAAAACGTTTCAGGTGATAGATCTCGGTAGGCTCCGCGACATCGATCAGGTGATACGGGATATTGCCGTATTCGTCCAGGTCTTTGCCGGTGCCGAGGTCCATGCCGCGGAACACCTGTCGCGAATCAATGCTGATGATTTCTCCGCCGAAACGTGTTGCCAATTTTACCGCCAGGGCGGTTTTTCCTACCGCGGTAGGGCCTGTGATGATGATTCCCTTGCTCAAATTACTCATAATCCGGAAAAAAGCTGCTTTTAGATTTTTACTTTCTGCGAAATGTGTTATATTACAAAAATGTCTTTGCATATAACTTAAATTACTACGGAAAAATGGAAAAGCAACGTACGTTAAAGAAAACAGCGGTACTTTCCGGGATTGCACTGCATACCGGGGTCCGGGCAATATTAAAGATTAATCCGGCTCCGGAGAATCACGGCATCGTCTTTCGGCGTGTCGACCTGCCGAATAAGCCATCGGTCCGGGCTGTGGGCACCAACGTGGTCGATGTCCGTCGCGGCACCACGATCGCCGATGGCAAGGGGATGGTCAGCACGGTCGAACATATCATGGCGTCCCTGCATGCCTGCCATGTCGACAACGCCATTGTCGATATGGACGGTCCCGAACCGCCGATCGCCGACGGCGGCGCTCTTCCCTGCATGAACGTACTCCTCGAAGCCGGCTTCGAAGAACAGAACGCTCCGGCTGAATACTGGACCGCCTCCGACATGATTTACGTGGAAAGGGGCGAAACCAAAATGGTCATTACTCCCTGTGACGAATTGCGCATCAGTTGCCTGACCTCTTTCAAGGGGGTTCCGAACGATCCGCAATACCTCTCGATGGTCATCACGCAGGAAAGTTTTCTGAAAGAACTCGCCCCGGCGCGGACGTTCGCCAATTATTCCGATCTGAAAGTCCTTTTCGAAATGGGTCTGTGCAAAGGCGGCAGCCTTGACAACTCGGCGATCATCCACAACGGCGCGATCATCTGCAAGGAAGAACTGCGTTTCGAGGATGAAATCGTCCGCCACAAGATGCTCGACATCGTCGGCGATCTTTATCTGTGCGGCAAACGGGTCAAGGCCAACGTCATTGCCATCAAACCCGGTCATCCCTCCAACGTGGAAATGGCCAAGGCCATGATCGAACAGGCCAATAATCATAAGAAGAAATAAAAAACAATCATAAAAAGAGACAGGTGAAAACATGGAAGTTGGTAAAATTCTGGGCATTGCCGAAATCAAAAAAATCCTGCCGTTCCGCAACCCCATGCTGATGCTGGACCGCGTCCAGGTGGAAAGCGAAACCCGGTTTATCGGGCTGAAAAATCTCTCCACCAACGAAGGATTTTTCCAGGGTCATTTCCCCGGCCACCAGATCATGCCCGGCGTGCTTCAGGTCGAAACCATGAAACAGCTCGGCCAACTCGCCGTTACCGACAAACTCGATCCGGAACGTACCGGCGAAATCTACATGAAGAAAGTGGAAAAGGTCAAATTCCGCAAGCCGAACAACCCCGGCGACCGCATCAGGATTGAGATCGAAGTTCAGGAAATCGCCGGCGGCGAAGCCCGTATCAGCGGCAAAGTCAGCAACAAATCCGGCGTCACCAGTCAGGCCGTGATTACGCTGGCCGTTCGTCCGGCCTCGGCTCCGTCCGAAATGCCCGAACTGTGGAATGAATTCGACAAAGACGCCAATACCGCTCAGGATGTCCACGGCATCATGAAATACATGCCGCACCGTTACCCGTTCCTGTTCATCGACCATATCGCCAACTCCGACGGCACTCATGTGGTTTCGGTCAAGAACATCACCGGCAACGAACCCGTCTTCCAGGGCTATGTGAATGACGACCGCATGACGCTGCCCGAATCCTACCTGTGCGAAATTGCCGCCCAGGCCGG
>CALABZ010000256.1 GCA_937888615.1 uncultured Lentisphaeria bacterium
ACTCCTCAACCCTGCCCCGCCTCAATCCTGCCATCGACGCGGTTATGAAAGCCGAACCGGCGCTGAATGAAAACGACTCCATCGATTATTTCGTCCATCGCGCCCAGGAGAGCGACCCTTTCGCCGGGCACCGCGCCTACCGCTACAAAAACGGCGAATTCCAGGCGGTGGACCTGAACTATATCCGCCCGGTCGAGGGATTCTTCGGCTTCCTCGGAGTCCGGCAGAATTTCGAGGACCATTACAGTGGGTTCGCGCGCGGGGAGCACAATGTGCCGCTGTTGGTTTCCAGCCTGCCGGGACTGGGCAAGACCCATTTTTCCATCGCCTATGCCTTGTGCCACCCGAAAATTACGCTGATCCTGCCGGAGCCGGAGGACCTTGAGCGCGGCCTGGAAAAATTGATCGGCAAGCTGTCCGTGCGCAACGACCGCAAATTCGTCATCTTTTTTGACGACATCGAGCCAAACAAGATCGACTGGTATTATTTCCGCACCCACGTCGGCGGCAGTATCGCGCTCGCGCCGAATATTTGCGTGACAGTGGCCTCGAACTACGAATTCCCCGCAAATATTTCAAGCCGCGGCCTCGGAGTACAGTTCCCAATGTTCGACGAACTCCGCTGTATGGAAATGATCGAAGAATTTCTGAAAACCATGGGATTGCGGAATCCGAAGGAAACGCTGGTCATGAGCATGGCCGCCGATTATGTCGAGCAGTTCGGTCAGCACAAATACGAGGAACTCAGCCCCCGCACCCTGATGCGTTACCTGGATGTCTACAAGCACGACCGCACAAAACGCAAATTCATGCTCGACGCCTCCTCCGGCGATGTGGTCGTGAAACCCGACCCGCAGGCGTTCTACGTCTTTTACGTGAAACTGATGAAAGCCATTCACGGACCCGACATCGTCAACGTCCTCCAGGAGGAAAAACTGAAAAAAGACCTAGGGGTCATATAACCTAAGAAGAATGTAAGGAAGAATAATTACATGACAGCCCATTTCCCAATTCTCGGCTATGACGTCGGCGGCACCAAAATCGCCGCTTCACTGATGATGAGCGACGGCAAAATCCTCGCCACCGAACGCTTCGCCAACAAAGACACCGACCCGGACGAAATGCTCGCCAAACTGGCCGAAGCCGGCGCGAAAATGATCGCCGAAGCCGGATTCAAGAACAGCGATATCCGCGGCATCGGCGTCTCTTCGCCCGGTCCCGCCGACATCCCGAACGGCATCATGACCCGCCCCCCGAACAATCCCAAATGGCGCAATGTCCGCATTTGCGAATATCTCACCAACGCCCTCGGCATCAAGGCGATCATGGAAAATGACGCCAACGCCGGAATGTTGGCCGAATGGTTTTTCGGCGCCGGACGCGGCTATCGCGATGTCGTTTACCTGACCATGAGCACCGGCATCGGCGGCGGCATCATCGCCTCCGGGCACCTGATCGACGGTGTTGGCTTTTACGGCGGCGAGTTCGGCCATACCGTCATCGATATCAATGGTCCCCAGTGCGGCTGCGGACTGCGCGGCTGTTTCGAGGCGTTCTGCGGCGGACGCGCGGTAGCGCTGCGGCTCCAGCACGAGTTGAAGGACTGCCCGGACCATGCCATCGTTAAGGCCGCCGGCGGCAAAATCGAAAACATCGACTTCCAATCTCTGGAAACCGCTGTCCGCCAGGGCGACGAATATGCCTGTAAAGTGTGGGATGAAGTCATGGTCCGCAACGCACAGGGCATCGGCCTCGTCATCAATGCCCTGAACCCGGCAAAAATCATTCTCGGGACCATCGCCTGGGCGGCGGGTGATCTGTTCATGGTGCCATTGATGAAATACCTGCCGCGTTTCTGTTGGGAGGTATCGCTCGCCGGTTGTGAAATCACCACCAGCGCACTGCGCCGCGACATCGGTGCTTACGCCGGACCGGCGGTGGTGCTGAACAATCTTTACGAAAAAGGGCTTTTCGATCCGTTCGCCCAGTCCTGAAGAGGTGTGAATGCCGGATAAATCAGAAGGATTCCATCCCGGTGAAGTGCCGGCCAAACCGGGAGTATACATCTTCCGGGACCGTTTTGGACAGGTCATTTACGTAGGGAAAGCATCCAACCTGCGGCGGCGTTTGAGTCATTATTTCCAGCCGTCGCAGGAGCGCCGGGGCGACCCCAAACTCCGTTCGCTGATCAAGTCGATCCACAGTTGGGAATATCAGCTCGTCCGTACCGACGACGAATCGCTGATCCTCGAATCACGCCTGATCAAACAGTACGCGCCCCGCTACAACGTGTTGATGCGCGACGACAAGCGTTACCTGATGGCCAAGATCAACCTGAACGAACCGTGGCCCCGTTTCGAACTGGCGCGCCTGCGCAAAGACGACGGCGCACTCTATTTCGGCCCGTTCCCCCACGGCACCGCCCTGCGCGAAACCATCGACTACCTGACCGTTCATTTCGGACTGCGTTCGTGCTCCGTCCCCGAACCGGGGCCGGAGGTGCGCAAACACTGCCTGAAACGAATCGTCAAAGACTGCTCGCGCCCCTGCGACGGCTCGGTAACGCAGGAGCAGTACCGGGCGCTGGTGCAGAAAATGCTCGGCGTCATCGAAGGCGACACCTCGGAACTGGTCGTCGAACTGGAAAATAAAATGAAGGAGCAGGCCGCCGCCGCCCGCTTCGAACAGGCCGCCAGAACCCGCGACGTAATTGCCAATATCAAGCAGATTTTCGGTCGGAAAAACCGCAATTTCAGCAACGCCGCCATTGCCGCCGTCCCCGGTGAGGACGCGGTGGCGGACCTCCGCCTGGCGCTCGGCATGAAGTCCTCCCCCGACCATATCGAGTGTTTCGACAACTCGAACCTGATGGGAACTTATGCCGTATCCAGCGAAGTTTGCTTCATCAATGGCCGCCCGGCGCGTGACCGTTACCGCCGTTTCCGTGTCAAAACAGTCGGGCAGGCGGACGACTTCGCCACCATGCACGAGGTACTCACCCGTCATTATTCGCGCAAACTGGCGGAAGGACAGCCGCCGCCGTCGCTGATCGTGGTGGACGGCGGCAAAGGACAACTGTCCGCCGCTATCAAATCACTGTTGGAAATCGGTTATCCGCCCACCCCGATCATCGGGCTGGCCAAACGCAACGAAGAAGTGTTCCTGCCGGGGCGCAGTGAACCGGTAATCATCGACCGCCATCGCCCGGCCCTGCGACTGCTCCAGGCCCTGCGCGACGAAGCCCACCGTTTCGCCATCAGCTATCACCGTCAACTGCGGCTGCGCCGCGTACAGGAATCGCTGTTGGACGATATCCCCGGCATCGGCGAAAAACGCAAAGCCTCGCTGCTGCGCGCGTTCGGTTCGGTCCGCGCCCTGCGCAAGGCCGACGCGCAGGAAATCGTGGACAAAGTCCCCGGCATCGGGCTGGCATTCGCGGAAACGATTGCGGAACACCTGCGGAAACATCAATCGTAGGTGAATATATTCAAAAAATTTTAGCCGCGGCTGTAACGGTACGGTATTTTATAACGACTAATAATAAGTATCTTTTCAGCATTAAAAAATATTCAGTATACAGGACGACATCAAGAGAAGAAGGTTTCCATGAGAATCAACAAATTAGTTTTATTATTATGCCTGATTGCGGCCCTGGCGGCCGGTTTCAGCATCTGGCGTTTCATCATCTCCACCGGTTCGGAACAGCAAAAAAAGACGGCCCGCACGATCGTAGCCGTCGAAACAGCCCCGATCGTCGTGGAGGACATTTTCGACCTGCGGTATTTCACCGGAACGCTCTCTTCCGACGCAGAATTCACCGTGTCGCCGCGAGTGACCGGTTGGGCCCGTAAAATTTTCTTCAACGTGGGCGACAAAGTCCCCCGGGGCGCCGTCGTGGCCCACCTTGACGATGAAGAATTCCGGCTAAAAAAAGAACAGGCCGCCGCCGAACTTGATGTCGCCAAGGCCAACCTGGCCGAGGCCGAAGACATGCTGGACCTGAAACGAAGCGACTACCAGCGTGCCACCTCGCTGGCCGAGAAAAAAATCATTTCGGACGCCGAATTCGAACGCATCACCGCCGATTTCAAAGCCTATGAGGCGCGTAAACGAGTCACCGAAGCCCAGGTCAAACTACGCGAAACCATGTTGAAATCCGCCGAAGTCCAGCTCAGCTACACCGCCGTGACCGCAAACTGGGACAGCGGCAGCAGTCGCCGTTACGTCGGCGAACGCTTCGTCAACGAAGGTTCCCTGCTCCAGGCCAACGCGCCGCTGATGACCCTGGTGGACCTCGACACCATGAAGGTGGTGGTAAATGTGGTCGAACGCGACATTCCGTTCATGTTCGTGGGGCAAAAAGCGAAAATCCGGGTGGATGCGTTTAAGAACGAAACGTTTGACGCGAAAGTCATCCGCATCGCCCCGATCATCAAGGAAAGATCCCGCCAGGGAGCCGTGGAACTAAGCATCGACAATTCCGCCCACAAGCTCAAACCCGGCATGTTCATCACCGCCGAACTGCAATTCAACAGCAGTCACGGCGCCACCGTCATTCCGGTCACGGCCAAGGCCCGCCGCAACGACACCGACGGCATATTCGTCGTGCAAGTGGATGAAACCGTCAAATTCGTCCCGATCAAAACCGGAATCGTCATGGGCACCCGCGAGGAAGTCATCGAACCGAAAAAACTTCGCGGCAAAGTCGTCACCATGGGGCACCACCTGCTCGAAGACGGCGCCAAAGTCCTGCTGCCGGAACCTAAGACGAAAAAGAACGGAAGCAGCCGCCCATGAAACTGATTGATTTTTCAGCTCGCCGCCCGATTTTCATTTCCATGTGCACGATCATCGTAATCGTGCTCGGCGGTATTTCCCTGATGCGCCTGCCGGTGGACCTGATGCCGGACATCACCTACCCGGTGCTCTCCATCTCCACCACTTACGAGAATGCCGGCCCCGAAGAAATCGAAGAAATCATCACCCGCCCGATCGAACGCGCCGTCAGCGCAGTGTCCGGCGTGGAAGAAGTCACTTCGACCTCGGTCGAGGGCAGCAGCCGCGTCACCGTGCGTTTCTCCTACGAAACCAATCTTGACGAAGCGACCAACGACATCCGCGACCGCCTGGACCGTATAACACCGAATTTCCCGGACGAGGCGGACCGCCCGATGATCCGTAAATTCGACATGTCCAGCTTCCCGATCTTTTTCCTCGGGGCCTCGGCCGACCTCGACCCGGTTCAGTTGAAACAGATGATTGAAGACAACGTCAGTTATCGTTTCGAACGGGTTCCCGGGGTGGCTTCGGCCGACGTCCGTGGGGGACGCGACCGCAAAATCAATGTTGATCTTGACGTCAACCGCCTGGTCAGTTCCGGCATCTCGCTGGATTCCATTATGGAAAGCATCCGTTCCGGCACGTTGAACCTCTCCGCCGGGGCCATCGAATTCGGCAACCTCGACGTAACCGTGCGCACCCCCGGCGAATACCGGAACATCCATGAAATCGAAGACCTGGTCGTCGGCACCGCCGATGACGAAATGATCCGCATCAAAGACCTTGGCAAAGTCAATGACCATTGGAGCAAAATCCGCAGCGTTTTCCCCGTGGACGGCATCCCCGGGGTCCGGATCGTCATCTACAAACAATCCGGCAACAACACGGTGGCGGTGGCGGAAGGCGTCCGCAAAGAACTCGAACAAATCAAACTCGACTTCCCACAATTGAACCTGATCACGCTGATGGACTCCTCCGAATACATCGAGAACTCCATCCGCAACGTCAGCGATTCCGCCATTCAGGGAAGTTTGCTGGCAATGCTGATCCTGCTTTTCTTCCTCCGCGACTTGCGCAGTACGTTTATCATTTCGGTGTCGATCCCGATCTCGATCGTCGCCACTTTTACACTGATGTTTTTCAACAACCAGTCGGTGAATATCATTACGCTGGGAGGTCTCGCGCTCGGCGTCGGCATGTTGGTGGACAACTCGATCGTAGTGCTGGAAAATATTTACCGCCTCCGCGACGAGGAACATAAATCGCGTTTCGAAGCTTCGGTCCAGGGTACCCAGGAAGTCGCCGCGCCGATCATCGCCAGTACACTGACCACGGTAGCGGTGTTCCTGCCCGCGTTTTTCATGACCGGCGTCACCGGGATCATGTTCAAGCAAATGGCGACTGTAATTGTATTTTCCCTGAGCTGTTCGCTGATGACCGCGCTCACGCTGGTGCCGATGATGACCAATCTGGTGATGCGTGATAAGGCCACGGACAAACATCACTGGTCCGTCGGCTGGCTGTTCACCCTGAGCAAAAAACTCATGAACGGAATGGAAAATGAATACCGGAGCCTCCTCAACTGGGCTTTGCGCCACCGTATTATCGTCGTCATCGGTGCAATCTTGTTGTTGGGGTTCTCAATCAGCATGGTGCCGATGATCGGCAATGAATTCATGCCGGTCACCGACGAAGACGAAGTCCGGGTCGATGTCGAACTGGAAACCGGCACCCGCTTCGATGTCGTTTATGAACGCTACAAGCAGTTGGAAAAACTGATCAAGGAAAATACGCCGGAAGCCAAATTCGTCACTGGCGAGGTCGGCGCCAATTCCTGGCGTCAGCGCGGCGGGCATACCGCCAGCCTCCGACTGCCGCTGTGGCCGCGCAGTGAACGCCGCAAGCGCGGATTGCGTTCCAGCGATCAGGTGTCCAATGACCTGCGCAAACTCCTGACCAATGCCGTTCCTGGCACCGTCATTCGTACCCGTCCCGGCCGCGGCATGTTCCGCATGGGCAGCGGCGGCGATGCGGGGGTGGAAGTGGAAATCCGCGGGTTCGACCTCAACACTGCCAACGACCTTTCCCGGGAAGTCGCCCGGATCATGGAACAAAACCCCCACCTGGCCGACGTGAAGATCAGCCGCGAAGATGGCAGTCCCGAGGAGAATATCCGCATCGACCGCAACAAAGCCTATGATATGAAACTGACCACCCACCAAATCGCCAATGCCCTCCAAACGATTATCGACGGCAACAATGCCGGGGTATTCCGCGAGGGCGGCAACGAATACGATATCGTGGTTTCCGTAAAAGACGCCGACCGGATGTCGATCAACCAGCTCCTCGACATCTCAATTCCGAACGCCGACGGCGACCAGGTGATTCTGCGCAACGTCATCGGCAGCGAGCCCCGCCTGGGTCCGCTCGGCATCGACCGCAAAAACCAGGAACGCCTGGTCACGGTTTCCGCCCAGTTGGTCGATATCGATATAGGAACCATCCAGCAGGAGCTCGACCGTGAATTCGCCCACATCCCCATGCCGCAGGGATTCGCCATCACCTTTGGCGGCGACTGGGAAGAGCAGCAGAAATCCGCCAAAACCCTGATTCTGGGAGCGGTGCTCGCCCTGGTGCTGGTCTATATGGTGATGGCCTGTCAGTATGAATCGTTGCTGGACCCGTTCATCGTCATGTTTGCAGTCCCCTTTGCCCTCATCGGCGTATGCATCCTGTTGTACACCAGCGGTACGACGTTCAACCTGTATTCCTATATCGGCTGTATCATGCTCGCCGGGATCGTGGTGAACAACGCCATTATTCTGGTGGACCAGATCAACCTGCTCCGGCGCCGTGACGGCGTACCCAAAATGGCGGCCATTGAGGAATCCGGCCGCCGCCGCCTGCGTCCGATCCTGATGACCACGCTGACCACCGTACTGGGGCTGGTGCCGCTGGCCCTCGGACTGGGAGACGGCGGCGAGGCGCAGGCCCCGCTGGCGCGTGCCGTGATCGGAGGGCTGACCAGTTCAACCCTGATTACACTGATCCTGATTCCGGTGATTTATTCGCTGGTCCATGGCGAAAAAATCAAGAAAATCTGACCGGAGCCACTTATGACATCGCACAAAATCTCCCGACAAGCTGAGGAGTTCAGAACTCACAGCATTTACAAATTGATCCTGCGTTACAGCATTCCCGCCATGATTGGCAATTTCATGCTGACGATCTACAACGTGGTGGACCGCATTTTCATCAGTCAGGTGATGGGCGAAGACGCCATTGCCGGCATCGGCATCACGTTTCAGCTTTTCATGATTTTCATCGCGGTCGGAGTCATGTTCGGCGTCGGGGGCGGCACCCTGGTTTCACTGCGCCTGGGCGAAGGGAAAATCGATGAAGCGGAGCACATCCTCGGCGCCACCATCTGGATCTTCATTGTCGGCGGGATTCTCACCTGTATTTTCGGTCAAATATTCCTGAAACAGATCATTTTTCTCTTCGGCGGCAGCGACGTAACCTATCCATACGCGGCCAGCTATATGCGGATATTGCTCTGCTTCATCGCGTTCGACTTCATGGCCATGGGGACGAACAACATCATCCGCGCCGAAGGAAGTCCCCGGTTTTCCATGTGGAACATTGCCGCAGGGTGCATCGCCAATATCATTCTCGACTATATTTTCATTTTCCCGCTGAATATGGGAATCGCGGGGGCGGCTTGGGCCACGGCGATTTCAAAGACGCTCTCCAGTGGATTGATGTTCTGGCATTTCCGCTTTAATCCGAACCGGATGCTGACGCTCCGCCGCAAATACTTTCATTTCGATGGAAAACTCTTCAAGGCAATGGTCTGGATCGGCATGTCTCCATTCATCATGCATGCCGTAAACGCCTTGGTCGGCATGGTGATGAACCAGTCGCTCCGCCATTACGGCGGCGACACCGCCATCGCGGTCGTCACCATCAATGGGACAGTCATGTCCCTGATCAACATTCCGGTGTTCGGGATCATGCTCGGCTACCAGCCGATTGCGGGATACAACTACGGCGCCAAGCTGTTTCTGCGCGTCCGTGAAGTCCTGCTGAAAGCGCTGTTCCTGGGAACCGTGGTGGGGTGTGCGGTCCTCCTGCCGATCATGATTTCACCCGAACCGGTCTTTTCGCTGTTCTGCAAGAAAAGCCCGCACCTGGTCCAGGACTGGAGCTATTCGTTGCGGCTGTTCATGATGGGAGTGCCGTTATGGCCGTTGCTGATCATCGGGGTGAACTTTTTCCAAGCGACGGGACGTCCGGCGCGCACAATCGGGCTCAATATTTTCCGTAACGGAATTTGTTTCATCTCATTGATCCTGCTGCTGCCGCTGTTCTGGGGCATAAACGGCATCTGGCTGTCGATTCCGATGAGCGACCTGATTGCGAGTTCCGTCATCGTATTTTTCATCGTTCACGAACTGAAGCAGTTGAAGAAACGCGGCAACCAGCCGTTCGATGACACCCGGCAAACTACTTGATATCGGACTGAATATAGTAGCGCAGCAAATAGATGCCGGTCGGATTGGTCAGGTCTTCCAGTGACCATCCGGAAAAAATCAGCTTCCCCTTCTGCCCGACATCAAAGGATACACAACCGGACCCATTGCCTTTGTCACCAAATTTCAGGACAATGGAATTGCCGCTGACCTCCATATTGATATTATATGCCAGAGGCAATATGTCGAACTCCCGACGCAGTTCCAGGATGCCGTTCTCCGGCAGCATCATTGTTTTCGTAAACATGCCGACCGGAAATTTGAGCGTGCCTTTTACCGGAGGCAATACGATAATCTTCATCCCGCGCGGCATATTTCGGAGTAGCCTGTTAAAAATCTGGGGATTGGCGGCGAAATCAATGCCGCTGATAAACAGAATCTGCCCGCGGAACTGGTCCAGTGATTCCACCTTTTCATATGACAGTTTATAACGGTCCAAAAGACCGTTCAATGCGCTGTCGGCAGGATAAAGTCCAATCTTGATCCGCTTGAGCAGACGCATTTCAGAAAATGGATCGCGCGAGAAAAAGGAGAGTATCATGGGACGCTGACGCCTGCGAATGTCAAGACGGATATTGCCGGAAACGATAATTCCAGGGCGTAAATCATTTACTTTAAAAGTAATCCGTTGATTGTCCGGTGAAATTTTTCCCTTCTCAAGCTCACTGCCGTTCACCACCAACTGCCAGGTAATCTCAGCGTTCCCTTCCTTTCCGAAAAAAGAACGGTCGAATTTGGTCGTTATCGAATAATCCACTCCGCTGAAAAATGCCTGCCGCCCGTTCTCACCGTCATAGCCGACCAGCACCAGCGGCATTACCAATAAGCTCAAAAAAGTCAAAATCTTCATCATTAATCTCATTCCTGAAGAAAGAACATATCACGGTTTCCACGATTGTCAATCAAGGCAGCCGATAAATCCGCTGAAAACCGCAAGCCCCCAGATACTCCGGCGTCACCCCAAAACGCTTACGAAACTCCTCCAATTCCCCCGGCCGATCGGATAATACGACCAAGGCGCCCGGCCCCAGCATATCCACCTTGCTGCGCGGACCGTCAAAACGCCATACACCGGAGTCAATGCCGTTCAGCATTCCATAAAATATCATCGGATAAAAATCCGCCTGAAAACTGACGTATACCGGCGGCAACTGCCCCCCCTTCATCTCAATCAGCTTTTGCACTGTGGCGTGAGGCTGAAAATCCGGCAGGGCATAACTCGGATAAATATAATCGTCCATGTCCGTCCCTTTTACGAAAACCTGCGACAACGGTTGACGAAAACGCTGCATTCCCAGTGCACAGCAGACCACCAGCCCGGCCAGCACCGAATACCATATCCGATTCCGGCGCGCTCTGGCCAGAAATGAATTCAACCCATCGGCCAGAATCAGCAACAGCACTCCCCAATAGGGGAAAAATACCCGTGGAAACGGCGCCGGATTCCGCAACAGAAAAAACGGCAGGGGCAATAATACAATCCCTGCGATTTTCAGCCATCTGCTCCAATGTCCTCGCCGCAGGCAACTGACAGCGATTAAAACAAAAAAAGACAGAAGAAATGATACATAAAATAGCAGGACCGCCGCCCCATTATCATCCCAGCCTTCTTTTAGAGCCAATACACCCCGGACACTGTCAAGAATCGGCAGATAAAATAAAGCCATTGCCAGTAATGGAGCCGCGACGAGACTCCACCATCGGAACCTGAGCCACTGCTTCGGGTGCTTCACCGGCATAAACCACAATGCAATTCCACCCAGCACCACAATATTCGAAGGCAAAACCGCCACTGCGGCAAGTGATGTCGCAAAATATCCGATTGCGCCAAGTATATCCGCACGGCGGTTGAAGCGAAGCGCGATATTGATGCAAAGCAGGATCAGAAATAAACTCGGCATATAACCGCGCAGGGCGACCGAATAAATTTCGAAGGGCAATGACAGGGCCAGCGCCGCCATAATCAAATAGACGGCTTTGCGTGAAAAAAAGCGCCGCCACAGAAAAACCATCCATATGGCCCCGCCAGCGAAAGCCAACGGCAACAACCGCAGAAAAAAATCCAACCGCAAAAAAGACGGCGCCCACATACTCCAGTATTTTAACAGGATCGTGAATAAAATCTGATTATTCGGAATGGTATAATTCCGATAGATGGTTCCAGCATCCGGCAGCATGGCGAAATTCAGAAATGTCAAAGCCTCGTCGAACCACAAATCCCGAAAAAGCGCCCGGTTAATAATATAATGCAAAACCATCAGGATCGAAACAGCCAGCAATATATAATTTGTCATCCGCGTAACTTTGCGCATAAGCAATCAATCGATCCTTTATCTAAATATTTATGCGTTAATATACCCTGCAGAATGCATATATTGCAAGTTGTTTGCAGTAAAAATGGGGGGGAATGTATTATTTCGCAGGGAAAAAGAATCATGGTACAGGGCGTTGCC
>CALABZ010000257.1 GCA_937888615.1 uncultured Lentisphaeria bacterium
CTTCTGCCGCTGGCCAAAAAAAATTTATATTATTTCATTGTCCTCTTGACGGGATGCGGTTCAATTTTGTAACAGCCCCTTTCCATTTCGTACAATTTTTGTTGTCGGTGCACCGCGAATGAGACGGACACTTCTCATAGATATCACTGCAGTTCTGGCACGATGCCGGCTGGCGCGAAAGCAAATGGCGACATGCAGTCCCTTTGCAGGGTTGCATGTCGCCGTTTGTTTATTCTGCCGTACGTCCCGTGTAGTCGTCTTTAGCTAGAAGCACCGATCTTAGTCTGGATTTCTTTCGCTTTGCGCTTTGTAGCAAGATAATCGGAAATACGGCTCTGGTTGGAAGTCACAATCATGATGACCAGGATCACGACGCCTGCCGCAACATTCTGCAGGGATGATTTTAATCCAAGGGCCAAAAGGCCGGCGGACATCATTGTCATGATGAAATTTCCGATCAGAATTCCCACCATGAGGTTGCAATAGTGGAGAAGTGCCAACCCCACATAAAAACCGAGCATGCAGTTGAACAAGATGTTCGCGCTGGAGAAATATTGTTCCGCGGCGATCTGGCCAGTGATGGAAACATTAATCAGAGATGCGACCCCGACGAACACCCCGCACATGAAAAACATCAGGAACGCATTTTTCTTGGTATTGACACCGGTGTTCTTCGCAATCTGCTGCCCATTTGCAACTGCCCGGATGTTGTACCCGAACTCGGTGTGGGTGAAGATAAAGTAGAACAGCGCGAGCATAGCGGCAAAAATGATGAAACAGATCGGAATATTGCCAAGTAAGGTGTAATCCTCGGGGAGCGCGGTGCACCAGCCGATGTTAAGCAAATTAGTCAGCATCTCATAGATCATGCACATGCCAAGGGTCGTAACCATCGCCGGCACTTTCATGCCGAGATACACGAGGCCTGTGATACTATTCATGGCAATTGCGGTCCCCACGATCAGCAGGGCAAAAACAGGGTAGCTGATGCCGTTATTGTTGGCAAAATAGGTGCCCATAATCGCCGCCATCGTCATCGAAGCGCCAACGCTCAGGTCAAATCGATTGCACAGCAGGTTTGGCGCTATTGCAAGAGAAACGAGCGTCGCGGAAATCGTCTGCTGTAAAATTGCGACCATAGAATCCGTGCTCCCAAACTTGCCTTTGGAAAGAATCGCAAAAAACAGATAAACAACCACCGGTACGCACAGTACCTTTATCGCATTGCCCGTTGTTTTCGCAACTTTGCTTTTATTAAACATTCAGACTCACCACCCGGGTCGTTATTATTTGAACCACTGTGCATGCCTCTGTTTGACATTTGCTGTGGAATAGCTTGCGGCGGCATCAACGAGGTCACCGATTTTCGCATTCGGATTGAATTTCTTGACGAAAGCCTTCGTCTCGTCCGCCGTCCACGGCCAGATATCACCATTGACATATTTCATATAATCTTCAAACTGCTGTGCCGTAGTGCATTCGACCATCGGGACCTGAATTTCCTCAGCTTTGTCGCTCAGAGGCGTGCCGGCCAGTTTATTGTACATCAGCAGGAACGGGAACAAGATATCGACAAACTGCCCGCCGACCGTTATCGCAAGTTCGCCGCTCTTAAGGCCTTCAAGAGATTTGTCGCTGAAATCAAGGCAGCCTATTTTCACTTTTCCCTCTTTGCCGGCCGCCTTGATCGGCTGTGAGCAGAGTTCCATTCCGAGGAGGGTGATGGCCACGCCATCCATGTCGCTATTGGTTGCGAGAAAATTCTGCAGCGCGGGCGTCCAGTTGGTGCCCTTGTATTCGCCGACCTTCTTGATGTTCGGGTTATCCTTGAACGCCTGCATCATGCCGGACCAGCGGCGGTCGTGGCAGGTTAAGCCGGGAGGGTACCCCATGGCGGCAATGTTCTTGCAGCCCTTGTCGGCGAGCGTCCTTACAATGTCGTAACCTGCTTTAAAGTCGTTCTCATAAGCGGAACCGACGTAATACTTGTTATTGATTGCCGCATCGCGGATGCTGGAGTCAGTAACCTGGCTAAAGCCGACACCCATATAGACCTTGTGGCTCTGGCAGATCGAAATGCCTTTCATGATGGCGGTGCCGCTGAAATTCGTGCAGATCACGCCGTTGACGCCCTGTGAGCAGAGGTTTTCGATCGCATTCAAGTAGGTATCATCTGAGAAATTCTCAATGACATCAAATTTGAAATCGACATTATAGGACTTGCCGAGATAATCCAGATAATCTTTTAGATGGGATGTCAGAAAATCCTGTGTCGAGTGGATAACGATGCCGATCGTGTAATGCGGAAGGCTGGACCCGGAGGGATATTTCCCCGAATCGGCGTTGGCATCGGTCGCGGCCTTCGTTGCGGAAACGGTTTCAGAAGCCGCCGCCGTGCTGCCTGATCCCTTGCTGCTTCCGCCGGTGGAACAGCCGGTGAGCACCGCACTCAGGCACATTGCTGAGGCGAGGGTGATGGAAACGATCCGTTTGATTAATGTCTGTTTCATTTGACTTTCCTCCCATTAGATCTTTGTTTTGTCAGCTTAACAGAGCGTTCTTTTCCTTTTTGTACGATACCAATATAATTGCAAGGATAATGATGCCCTGAATCCCCTCGATGATCTTATCGTTTACGCCGAGGATAATTAGGCCGTTTTTAAGAACGGTAATCGATATGCTGCCGATAATCGCGCTGATGATCTTTGAACCCATTCCGCCCGTCATCGGCATGCCGCCCAGCACAAGAGCTGTGATGATACTCATTTCAAGTCCTTGGCCCGTCGCGGAGCTGACGCTTCCCATCCTCACCATGGAGAAAAACGCAGCGATTCCAATCGTGATGCCGCTGATCAGATAGGCAATCAATCGGTATAAGCCGATGTTCACGCCGGCCTGTTCCGCCGATTTTGGATTTCCGCCGATCGCCTTGTTGTTGCGACCGATCTTCGTTTTTTCAAACAGAACGACTGTTACCGCGATCGTTGCGGCAAGCACCGCGAGCTTGTTCTGCCATGTATCGATGTTCATCATATAGGTAGGGATCGCAATCTGGCTGGAAGAGCAGATGGTGTTCAAAATCCCTCTCCCGATAAACAGGATGCAGAGAGAAGTAATGAAGGGAGAAATGCCACAAAGGATGGAAACTCCTCCGTTGACCAGCGCGCAGGCGGTCGCGGCAAGCACCGCAACCGGGAAAGAAAGCCAAACATAACCTGCGTGCGCCACTGCGGCGGCACAAAGGATGCTCATGCCGAAGACGGACCCATACGAAACGTCGAGCCCCCCGTGGGCAAAGACAAAAGTCGCTCCGAGCGCAATGATCATGATGGAAAACGTCTGATTCAGGATCGTCACCAGGTTGGTCGGCAACAGCAGCTTGTGCTGAGAAGCGACTTCAAAGGCCGCCGTCATCAGGATCAGGCCAAGAAAAGGGATCAGGGCGTTTTTGACGGTATTGAGCTTTTCCAGCCCTCTGAATTCTTTTTTTACCACTGTCGTTTCAATTGTACTCATCTCATTCACCACTAAACCATTTTCTGGATCAACATGTGGTCCGTTAGTTCCTTCGACCGCTCAAATGTGCCGGACAACTTTCCGTCTTTCAGGATCATGATCCGGTCGCACATGCCGATCAGCTCCGTAAGTTCCTCAGAAATCATAACGATGGACTTCCCCTGCGCTTTCAGTTGGACCATCAGTTGATAAAGCGCGGCTTTCACGATCACGTCAATGCCGCGGGTCGGGCAGTCGAAAATGTATATTTTGGACCGGTTCCCAAGCCATTTTGCGACGGAAACTTTCTGTTTGTTGCCGCCGCTGAGGCTCTTGCACAACTGCATGTCGGAGCTGCATTTGATTCTCAGCGACTTGATTGCGTCCGCCGCAAACTGCTTTTCCTTTTTCTTGCTGATCATATGCCACCGGGTTAGAAGGCCAAGCGAAGGCAGCGTAATGTTGTCGCGGATGCTGGCGTTCATGTCCAGCGCTTCCTGGTCACGGTTTTTGGGAACATAGCCGATCTTGTTGCGGATCGCAAAATAGGCGTTTTTGACCTGCCTATTCTGCGGAAGGACCGTGACGCTGCCCGTCAGCGGTTTGATGAGACCAAACAAGGCTTTCCCAAGGTCGTGCATGCCGCAGTCCGTCAGCCCCCCGATGCCGAGGATCTCACCCTTGTGAAGCTCCATGCTGAAATCCTCCAGCACGCTGCCCGCAGTCAGGTGTTTCGCCCGCAGGACGACTTCATCGCCGTATTCCGCCTTGTAATCCGTGCGGTAGTATTCTTCTGTGATTTTACGCCCGACCATGAGCTCCTTGATTTTTTCCGGGCTCATTTCAGATTTTCCTAAGACGGCCACCATCTTTCCGTCGCGCAGGACCGTCACCTTGGTCGAAACATGGATCAATTCATCAAGGTCGTGGGAAATGAACAGGACGGCTTTATTCTCTTGCCGGTATTCCTCCACGATTTTGTAGACGACGTCGCGACCTTTCTGCGATAGCGCAGTCGTCGTCTCGTCGAAAATGAAGAGATCTGGGCTTCCGTACAGCGCACGCGCGATCTCGACCAGTTTTCTGTCTTCAAAAGACAGTCGGTCGATCGGCTCTTCGGGATCGACCCATTCCATGCCGACCCTGGCCAGAAGTTCCGCGGCCTTCCGGGTCATGGTCTTCCGGCTGATATTCAGCCCTTTCCGAAAATCCTTTTCATTTCCAAGAAAAATATTCTGCGCAACGCTGATGCCCGGAACCGTCCCCATTTCCTGAACGACGATGCTGATGCCGCGGACCTGAGCTTCCACCATGCTCTGGGGGCGAAATTCTTGGCCCTTCCAGACAATGGTTCCGCTATCCGCTTTCTGGATCCCGCTGATAATGGAGGAAAAAGTCGATTTTCCGGAACCGTTTTCACCGATCAGACCCATGACGTCGCCCTTACCGATCTCGATCGTCACATGATCAAGGGCATGCGTAATTCCGAAGCTTTTGTCAATCTCCTGCGCCTTCAGCAACACTTTACCGCTCAAAATATCACCTTCAAGCTGTTATTTTTTCTCTGTCGAATATCTCAGGACGTTCCAAGACAGCTTTGGAAGCATCGTTCTTAAGCCTTTCGCCTCCCCGGCCCCGATTTTGACCTCCCTCGGAACGACTCTGTCAGGATGCTGAAATGTATTGCAGGCGGAGAGGTCGGAACCGTCCAGTACGATGTGCTGCTTCAGCGCGATTTTTCCGAAGTGACCGAGTTCCGCATGGAATTCCACGTCTTCCTGCTGGTCGCAGTTCAGAGCAAAAATCGTAACCATGTTTTCCTTTTCATTGTGGACGGTCACGGCCTCCACTACCGGAAGCCTGCCATACATGGATTCGTATTCTGGGGCCCTGACGACGCTTTTCACGACAATTCCGCGGGCGTATTTTGAAATCAGTAAAAACGGGTAATACGTCGACTGTTTCAAGATGCCGCCGTTCCTTTTCGTGGTGATCGGCGCGATGACGTTGACAAGTTGCGCGAGGCAGGCGATCTTGACCCGGTCCGAGTGCTTCAGCAGTGTGATCGAAAGCCCGCCGAGAGTCAGAGCATCCAGCAGCGAATATTTTTCCTCCAGAATGGAGGGGGCAATTTCCCACGGCTGCGCTGACGTCATTTTGAACGTGGTCATTCCGGCTAGGTCGTCCATATTGTCGAGCACGATGTCGGAGAAATTCCAGACGTTCCATTCGTCGAGGCAGATCTGAATCGTCTTCTTCTTCCTAAGCTTCGCCTGCACAAAATCGAGCGCGCTCTGCGTTCCGCGCAGGTGGGTGTCAAGCTGCTTATAGGAAGCAAGAAAATTGGTCGTTCCTACGCTGTTATTTTTGTTCATGTAATAAGCGTGCGTGGAAAGGTAATCGATGCTATCGTACAGCTCCAAGAGAATTTTCCTGTCCCACTCCAGATAAGACGGCAGCATCTCGTAACTGCTTCCGCTTGCAATGAGCCGAATGGTCGGGTCTACCCACCGCATGATCTTCGCGGCTTCCAAAGCCTTTTTCGCATAATCTTCCGCATCGAGGTGGCCGGCCTGCCAGGGACCTTCCATTTCATTGCCCAGGCACCAGTATTTAATATGATAAGGTTCTTTATGACCATTTTTGATTCTCAGGTCGCTCCAGTAGGTTCCGCCCGGATGGTTGCAGTATTCCACCAGATAACCGGCGCTCCGGATGCTGTCCGTGCCGAGGTTCACCGCCATCATCGGTTCGCAGCCGGCCTTACGGCACCAGTCAACGAATTCATCCAGACCGAATTCGTTTGTTTCGACAGACGCCCAGGCATAATCCATTCGTTTCGGACGATTCTTCTTCGGCCCGATGCTGTCGGTCCAGTCAAAGCATGAAACGAAATTCCCCCCGGGATAACGAACCAGCGGGATCCCAAGCTCACGCACCAGTTTTATCGTGTCTTTCCGGAAGCCCTGTTCATCTGCCTCCGGATGCCCCGGCTCGTAGAGACCGGAGTAGATGCATCTGCCGAGATGCTCCGTGAATGAAGAGAACACCTTGTCGTCGACCTCGCCGATTGGGAACTCTCTGTCGGCAAAATACTCTGCTTTCTTCAAGCTCATCATCCTCTCCCAAATAATAAGAAAATGTACTTATGCATTTTGTTGGAAAAAATTCAATCGATCTTTTCTCAACTGTTGTAATCATACAATCACAGGGCCCGGCGATAAATGGAATTTTGCTTTTAATTTGTGCAAAATGCAACAAACCGCAATCTCATAAAAGCTGTTACGGATTCGATAATATAATTTGTGCAATTATCAATCGTTATTGTGTAAAATTTAATTAACATATGCCGGCACATGTATATCGTAAAACTTTCTGCTATAATATGAGTGAAATATCCCAAGAAAGTGTAAAAATTTACAACTGCGGAAGGAAAAAGCAGTACGGAAGGCTCGCAATTGGGGAAAGGACGAGTATGGCTTATGATAAAAGTCCTCATTGTCGACGACGAAAGATTGGCAATCAAATACTATGAACACCTGATCAACTGGCAGTCTTACGGATTTGAAGTAATCGGCGCTGCATACGACGGCAAGGAAGCGCTCTGCATTCTCAAAGAAAGAAAGCCGGACCTGATCATAACGGATATCAAGATGCCCGTTATGAACGGGATCGAGTTTGCAACGGAGTCGCGGAAAATAAACCCGGAAATCCACATCCTTTTCGTCACCAGTTACACGGACTTCGATTATACCTATAGCGCCTTAAAGCTCGGCGCCGACGACTACATTATGAAGGATCTGATCAGCAGCAAGGTGCTGACGGAGAAACTGCTCGAAATCAAAAAAAAGTTCAAGTCGGAGCGGCTGGAGGATTCTTATAAAATAGAAAAGGCAATGGAAGAGATTTTTTCGGGTAAGCGGATCGACCACGGCCAGCTCGAATGGCTCGGGAACCAGATGCAAAAGGTCCTAAGCAGCAAATACATCGCCCTTTACCTTAAGAAGGATCGTCTGATTCCGGCGGTTTCCACTTTTTTTCGGGACGAAAGCGAAAAAAACGACAGCGGCATAGAGGCGGAAATCTGCCGGAACTTTGCGGACGCCGTGTTCCGGCCCGCCGCCGCCTTCCAGTTTGCCGACGGAATCGTATCCATCCTTAAATTTTCTTCTCCAGACACAGAAAAACTCCAGCAGTACTCCGGGCAGTTGCAGAGCCGGTTAGAGGCAACTCTGCACGGGTCCTACTCTGTCTTTGCCACGCCGCGGCCCATGACTCTGGCGGAAGCGGGGAGCCTCGTTTCGGCCCGCAAGAGCGCCACAGACGCCCAGTTGTTTTTAGGGCGCAGGCTGATTCTGCCCATCGATTCACCGCGGCTTAAAGTCGGGGTCCTGAAAGAAGCTTTCGACATAGGGTTGATGGAAAAATACATCCAGGCAGGAGACATCGCCGAGCTGAAGGGCTATCTCGGCCGTTATTTCAAAAAGATACGTGAGGTGGGCGACGCGAGCGCTTTCGACTTTGTCTTTTTCAACTGCCTCAATTTTTTTCGCAAATTCGGAGAAAACCTCCACGACCTGCAGTCCGGGGAAAGCTTTTCTCCGGAGCCTCAGAAATACGAGATGGAAAGCATGTACACAATCCCCGACGCCATGGAATGGATCCTCGGGCGGTTCGAATCCCTGCTGTCTTTAAAAGATGAGGACCCAGCAAAAAACTACTCCGCGGACACACTTCAGATCATCCGATACATCAAGGAACATTATAGCGAGGAAGATCTGGACATCGACGGCATTTCAAAGGGAGTCGCCATGAGCATAGCGAAATCCGAATCCATCTTCAAAATCGAAACAGGGCACACACTGGTCGACTTCCTGAACCAATACCGCATTCAGAAAGCGATGAACCTGCTGGAGAACGGCGACAGAAAAATCTATGAGGTCTCGGAAAAGGTCGGATTTTCTTCCAGCCAGTATTTCAGCAAGATTTTCAAGAAATATACGCTAATGACACCTATCGAGTACAGAAAGAAGGTAGCAAATGAGATACGCAAGAAGTATCGTAACTAAAAATATTGTCAGTCAGTTGCTGCTTCTACTCATCACCTGTGTCCTGATCTACACGGTTCTTCCCTCCTTGATTTACTATATAAGCAAAGACAGCATCGTAAAATCCGAGCTTGATCTGAATGAACGCCTCATGACTGAAGTAGACGATTACTTCAAGGGAATCAGCCGATTCACTTCGCTCATCTGCAGCGACCCGACGGTTACCGATCTGGTCAGAGAGATCAAAAGAGGCGGCAGCTCCGGCAAAAAAAACAAAATAATTCTCGAGAACTATCTGGCGAACGCCAGCAATTACTACTATATGGATTCCTATCAGGTAATCCACCTTTATCTTGTTTTGGACAACGGCGGGCATATCAATTCCGTCGGGATGTCGAAAAGTCTACAAAAAAACATAAAAACGCTTTTTCGGGATCAATACAACAGCAAAACCAACAGCTGTTTCTTTTCTGATCCGTTTTCTATCCCGACTACGCATCAGATCGGTGTATTCAGTGACCACTCCGATAAAATGTTCTGTTACTTTAGCCCTTATCTGAACCCTTACGGCGACTCGGGGGAACTGGTAGTCGTCTCGTCCTACGACACCGTCATCAACATTTTTAAAAACTACATCAACAGCGGGACCGACTTCATGCTACTTGACCAGGAAAACAACCCGGTGTACCCCGGGAAAAATTTTTCAAATTCAAAAGTCAGTTTAGATACGGTGACGAAAACGACAAATCAGACATTTTATAATTTCGAAACCTACCGATACCTTAGCGGTGGACTTCTTTGCGTGCGGAACTCGCTTTACAGCAAGTGGAAACTGGTCCGCTACGACTCGAAAACGGAGCTTATGAAATCCTCGATCGATATCTGCAACAAAATTATCATGCTGCTGGTCGTCAGCTCTATTCTATATTGCGTTTTTTCCATTCTGTTTTCCCAGAAGACGCTGCTGGCCATCAAATCCCTGTCGAGAAAGATGAGCGAGATCTCGAAGGGTAACTACGGGGCGCGTCTTTCCGTCCATACGAACGACGAGATCGAAGTCTTAGGAAACGCCTTTAACGATATGGCAGACAAATTGGGAAAGAACATTCAGAAACTGATGGAAAAAGAACAGCGGGAGAAGGATATGCAGTACAGTTTGCTTGTATCGCAGATCGATCCCCATTTCATCTATAACGCCATGAACACGATAACGTACCTGGCGAGCAGCAACCAGACCGATGCCGTTATAGAAGTCAACCGCTCCATCATCGGCATTCTGAAAGACCGCCTTCGCGTCAGCTGCTTCAGGGTATCCGACTCCCTCCGGCAGGAAATCGACACGATCAAGCATTATCTGAATATTCAGAAATACCGCTACAAGGATCTGTTCGATGTCCAGTGGTGCCGCTGCCGTTTTGGTGAACGGA
>CALABZ010000258.1 GCA_937888615.1 uncultured Lentisphaeria bacterium
TGGGTCTTGCAGGTTTTCAGGGCGACGCCGGTCCAGCCGAGGGCGCGGCCCATGCGGACGAAACGCCAGTCGTGGCAACTTTCGTCCATGAACAACGGTTTGCGGGCGGAAACGCTGTGAACATCAATCCGATTGTTTTCCAGGTCGTAGGGGAAGGGCTGTTCGACATACAGGATTTTGCCGTAGATGGCGGGGTGCTCACGGACCAGCTTGTCGAGAATGTCATTCACATACTTCGGATCGGTGACCAGACAGTTGAAATCCGGGCTTAGCCAATGGACTCCGCGTTCGAGGGCGATTCGCCCGACATCAATCAGTCGCTGGTAATCCCAGGCGCTGTCATTGCCGCGCAGCTTGATTTTCAGGCATTTGAGGCCGTCGACAGTGATCCATTCGTCCAGCACCACCGGATAGCCGTCATCGGGTTCGCCGCCGGTGCGTTCGGATTCGGAGAGCAGGTCTTTGCCGCCGACCAGATGCCAGACCGGCAGGGTTTGCGGTACGTCCCGGACCAGGTAATCGGACGGATAGCGGCCGTGAAAATCAACGTGCGGAGCATTCGGTTCCAGATAATGGCTGAGGTCATGGTTCATCCATTCGGCGGTGTAGGTGTCGTAAACCGGAACATTGTGAAGAACGCCGTAAGCGTCATGAAGCGCCAAGTCAAAGGCGGCTTCGCAGTTCAGCGCCGCCAGGTGCGGCATGGGGATGTCGCGTCCGGCATTGGCTTTTTCGAGCAGGGTGTCAAGGCGGGTCTGCAGAAACTCGTGTCCGATTTCCATCGGGTGCCCGGTATATTTGAAACAGTTCCATGCTTCAGCCAGCTTCACGCAGAATTCCTTCATGAAGCCGTCGCGTTCGGCGAAAGAGCAGGGGGCGGGCCATGCCCAGCCGGGGCTCAACACTGATTCGCCCCAGCCCCTGGCGCTTTTGCCGTCGCGTCCGGTTACTTGCAAATTCACGCGGGCGACGGAACAGGAACAGATGGTTTCGCCGCCGAATTTCAGCGGTACCCGCATCGGGGCCTCCAGAAAGAACAGTTTGACGGCACTTACTTGTATGTCTGTAACTTTGCTCATGGTTCACTCCGAAATTTGATTGATTCCGGTCATTATACAACCCTGACGCTTAAAATACAAACGGCGGACCGTGAAAACCCTGTCCGCCGTCGTTAATTGCAAACAAAACAATTACTTTTTAACAGAAATCACCACTTTTTTCAGGGAACCGTCGCCGATGCTTTCGGTCGTGATTTCGGGGTCTTCCTGAAGGGTGATGTGAATGATCCGGCGATCATGGGCATTCATTTTCGGCAATGTGACGGCATCGCCCCAGCGCTTGGCTTCCTTGGCGGCGTCGAGGGCCTGACGGCGCAGGATATCGGCATTGTCGCCTTCGCCGTCATCGGAGTCGTCGAACGATTCGCTTCTTTCGATATTGGAGCGTTCGCCGCGTTCGTTCCTGTCGCCGCGTCCGCCGCGTTCACGTTTGTCGCCACGTCCGCCGCGTTCGCCGCGTCCGCCGCGGCGTTCGTCACGTTCCTTGCCGTAGCCGTCGATATCGAGGCCAATGCGGGGGCAGTCCTGATCGCTGTTGAAAACCATGCGGTTCAGCAGCATCTGGAGACTTTCGAGGGTCTGTCCTTTGCGTCCGATGATGCGGCCGGCTTCATCGGAGGTGATGGTGATGACGATTTTAGAGCCCTTTTCTTCGGCTTTGAGTTGGGCGTTGAGCCCAAGATAGTCAAGCATCGTGGCCAGGGTACGGGTTGCCTTGGACTTCTGTTCTTCGAGTTTTTCGTTAACCATGTGTGATAACTCCTTACTTGCGGTTAAACGCTTCAAGCTTTGGCTGCTTTGGGGACTTCGGGATTGTTTTTGCCCGCCAATTTCTGGGTCAGCAGCATTTGTAAAATACTGAATACCTGACTGACGGTCCAGTAGAGGGTCAGACCGGAAGGCAGGTTATACAAAACAAACAGCATGATCAGCGGCATGAACATCATGAGCTTCTGCTGGGTGGAGTCGCCGGCCTGGGGCATCAACCGCTGCTGCAGAAGCATCAGACCAGTCATGACCAGCACCAGCGGGTTTAAAGGAAGGCCGAGAATATGCGCGACCGTATCCGGTTGCGACAGGTCCACGGCCCACCAGAACGGCACATGGCGCAACTCCATCGCGCCGTCCAGCGCAAAATAGAGCGCCATGAAAATCGGCAACTGGAGCAACAGGGGAAGACAACCGCGCATCGGCTGAATGCCCTCGCGCTTGTAGAGTTCACCCATTTTGATCTGCATGAGCCGGGGATCTTCTTTGTATTTCTTGCGGATTTCGTCCATTTCCGGCTTGAAATTCTGCATGCGCTTCATCGACATGTTGGCCTTGTGGGTAATCGGCCAGAGGAGGATTCGGACGATTGCGGTCAGCAGGATGATCGCCCAGCCGTAACTGCCGCAGATATCTTTCAGTCGGCTCAACGACCAGAGCATGAAGTTCGCCAGCGCATTCATCGGCGGCAGGCTCATCAACTTGCTGATATAGGTCGCCGACGGTTCGAACGCGGAAACCATGTCCTTGTCCTTGGGGCCGAAGTAGAACTTGAAATTGAAATCGCGGACTTGTCCCGGAGTGAACGCGATGTCGTTGTAAACGCCATCGACATTGACCAGGTAATAGGAGTCGGCGCCAAGCTCTTTCGCCTGTTCGGCAGTCGGAGTACGATGGGCGCGCAACTGGTTGATGGTATTGAACGGGATTTCAGAAACCAGCACATTCATGAAATACTTGGTGCCGATCCCGATCCATTTCACTTTCTGTTCGGGTTTGACAAAGAACTTGGCGTCCTTGGCATTGACTTTGATCTTGTGTTCGTCGCCGTCAACGGTCTGGAAGTAAAGGATGTAATCGTCATTGCGAATTCGGTCGCCGCCCATGATCGCGAACGGTTCGAGGATGCCGCCGCTGATATTCAGGGTGTTGAGCATCAGGTTGCCGCCACCCTCATTATGCAGTTTGACATGGTATTCGATCCCGTATTCATAGGCGATTTTCCACGTCTGGGTGACAATGAATTTGCCGGTTGCGGTAGTGATCCGGCGGCTGAGGGTATAGGCGTCGCCTTCGAGTTTATTTTCCAGAACTTCCTGAACGCGCCAGGTTTCGCCGGAGAATACACCAAGCATACCGATGTTGTCATCGAAAGAACCGGGTACGGTCAACTGGCTATTGCTGCCGGTACGCAGGAGTTTTTTGAACGTGATCTCCCGGATTTCGCCGTAGGCCGGACTGATGGCCATATCGAAATGTTCGTTGGCGAGGTGCTGGATGGGGAGTTTATCCATTTGCAGCGGGATTTCGATTTTCCTGCCGGTAATGAATTTGGTGGCGACGGGAGCGGCACTCCCGGACTTGCCGGAAACCGCGGGAGACGCGTTCTGAACGCTTTCAACGACCTGAACCGGAGCGGGTTTCTGCTGCGGCTGAACTGCTTCCGGTTTCTTTATCCACCCCATCCACATGCAGAACGGCTGCCACGCAAACCATAACACACCGCAAAGGACGAGAACGATGATCGTTTCCTTGTCAAATTTCACAATTAAATCCTTACATTCATCTATTTCGGTCCTTCCGGGGCGGCACCGGATCGTATCCTCCCCGGCAGAACGGCTGACATCGTAAAATTCTCCAAACCGTCAGCCCCAATCCCTTGAAAAACCCATGCGTTCTGAACGCCTCGACCGAATACTGCGAACAAGTCGGCTGAAAACGGCAGGATGGCGGCAACCAGGGAGAAATCACCCGCTGATAAATTTTCACCATCAGGACGGCGAGTCCCGACGGACTGACATAACGTCGCCATCCGTCCATATCCCGGCCTTTTTAAACATTCTTTCCAGTTGAAGCTGAACATCCTGCTGCCGCAAACCTTTTATTCCCGCGCGTGGAATCATGACGAAATGGGTCGCCGCCAAATGCGGCTTCAACAATCGGACCGACTCCCAAAGCAGCCGCCGTGCCCGGTTCCGCACTACTGCTTTCACGCTGAATCTTCTTCCGCAGATCACGCCGCCGCGCAAATTGTCATCCGCCGGCGGGGCCACCACCAGTACACAAATCCGACCTATATATTTCTTACCATTTGCCCGGACGAAATCAAAATCTGATTTCAAGCGCAGTTTATCGGAACTTGTTAATGAATATTTCAATCGGACATGCCGCTGGTGTGGCGTAATTACGAATCAGAATCAGGCGGCGGTAACCAATCTGGCACGACCTTTCTGACGACGACGAGCCAAAACCTGACGACCATTCTTTGTCGCCATCTTGGCACGGAAACCCAATTTACGCTTTCTTTTCAATACGGACGGCTGATAAGTTCTTTTCATATCTTCACCTTTTTCCTTTTACTCATAAATAAACGATCCGGCATCTTGATTGTCCGGAGACGAAAAAAATACAAACATTCAGAACTCAAGAATGTACTCCATAAACCATGATTTTCAAGCCCAACTCCCAAAAAACCGCAAAAATAACCGTCCTTTGGGGATAATCGACCGGGGAAATACCTGGCATGGCGTCTCTATCAAATTGCACCGTCAAGCAAGGAGTTCACGAATGACGGCGGCGGCGCAGTGACAACCGAATACCGCCGGCATATAAGAAACCGTTCCTACCGTCGAGCGAAATTTGCCGAGGTCATTTTCGCCCTCGATCACCGCTTCGCCGGGGACATCCTCCGGCGAAAAAACGACCTGGAAACCGGAACGGATGCCGCGCCGGTGCAGGCGTTTGCGCAATGCCCGCGCCAGACTGCAATTGTAGGATTCGGAAATGTCGGCGGCACGGACCAGGGCCGGATCAAGACGACCGCCCGCGCCGAGGGCGCTGACGATTTTCAAATTGCGCTCCAGCGCCTTGCTGATCAGGTTCAGCTTCGGCGACAGCGTGTCGATGGCGTCGATCACACAATCGTAAGGGGCGGCGTCAAGCAGTTCCGCGGTTTTTTCGTCGCGAATGAATTCATTGATCACCGTCAATTCCAGTTCGGGATTGATGTCGCGGAGGCGTTCTCCAAGTACTTCGCCTTTCAGTCTGCCGACGGTGCTCGACAATGCCGGAAGTTGACGGTTGCGGTTCGAGTCTTCGATAATGTCGCCGTCGACAATCGTCATGCGCCCGACTCCGGCGCGGCAGATCATTTCCGCCGCATACGCGCCGACTCCGCCCAGTCCCATCACCAGCACATGCGCCGCGCGAAGGCGGCGGAGACGCTCCGCTCCAAGTAAAAGTGCGGTGCGCTCCTGCCACGAGGGGGGCGATGCCGGATCAGTGGACATGTGGGAGCACCACATTGTCGATCAACCGGGTTGGGCCAAAGTAAGCGGCCACCGCCACCAGGATTTCGCGGGTGTCGCGGGTGACTTCACCGAGGGTGTCGGCGTCGCGTACTTCGACGTAATCGACACGGCCGCCGGCTTTGGTGATGCCGTCCCAGATCAGGTCGGGGTTTACCTTGCCGGGGGTCAACCCCAGGAGGATGCGCGAAATCGCCAGGGCTCGGCGGCGTTCGTCGGGACTCAGGTAACGGTTGCGCGAACTCATGGCGAGGCCGTCGGCCTCACGGACCAGCGGTGCGACGACGATTTCGATCGGGAAATTCAGGTCCCGGACCATCCGGCGGATCACCAGCGCCTGCTGGGCGTCTTTCTGACCGAATACCGCCACATCGGGCAGCACGGCGTTGAAGAGCTTGGTCACCACGGTGGTGACGCCGCGAAAATGGTTCGGACGGCGGCTTCCGCAGAGGTCCGTGGTCAGGGCTTCTTCCGTCACCCAGGTGCTGTGGCCGGGATGGTACATATCGCCGGCGGACGGCGCGAATATGACATTGACGCCGTGCGCCATGCATTGTTCGCAATCGCGTTCGAAGTCGCGCGGATATTTATCGAGATCCTCGAAGGGGCCGAACTGGGTCGGGTTGACGAAAATCGTAACCACCACGAAATCGGCAAGTTCGCGGACCCGGTCTATCAGACTCAGGTGCCCGTCGTGGAGGTATCCCATGGTGGGGACCACCCCGATCCGCTTGCCTTCCAGACGTTCCTTGCGGGAACACTCCTGCATTTCGGAGATAGTGCGGATAACTTTCATTTTCAGACTTCAACCATCCAGCCGTGGCGGTCGGCTATTTCTCCGTATTGAATACCGGTCATTTCGTGGTAAAGTTTCTGCAGCACCGGACCGATTGATTCGGTGTTGTAGGAAATCACCTGGCCGTTGTCGTAAATCCGGCCGACCGGGGTGATCACCACTGCGGTACCGCAGGCGCCGACTTCGGCGAAATCCGGTAGTTCGGTTTTTTCGATGGGACGGCGTTCGACCTTCATGCCCATGTCTTCGGCCAACTGCATCAACGACTTGTTGGTGATGCTCGGCAGGATCGATGTTGATTTCGGCGTGACGTATTTGCCGTCCTTCGTGATCGCGATGAAGTTGCTGGTGCCGAATTCATCGACGTAGCGGTGCTCCTTCGGATCGGTGAACAGCGGAATCGGGCAATGGTTGTCCTTGGCGACTTTGGCCGGAAGCAAGCTGGCCGCGTAGTTGCCGGCGCACTTGATGGTGCCGGTACCGAGCGGCGCGGCGCGGTCGTGGTCATTGATCACCCAGGCGTCAACGGGTTTGATGCCGCCCTTGTAATAAGGACCCACCGGCATCACCATGATGATGAATTCGTATTCATCGCTGGGGGCCACGCCGATTTTCGGGCCGATCCCGAAAGCCACCGGGCGGATGTACATGGAACCGCCGGTGCCGTAGGGCGGCACATAGTCGATGTTTTCCCGGACAATCTGTTTCATGGCTTCGACATAGATGTCTTCCGGAAATTCGGGCATCAGCAGATGCTTCATGGTGGCGTTCTGACGGCGCGCGTTCTCGACGGGGCGGAATATCCGCACTTTGCCATCTTTGCCCATAAAGGCTTTCTGTCCTTCGAAACAAGCCTGCCCATAATGAAAGACCTGTGCGGCGATTGACACGGTGATGTTGTAGTCGGTATGCAGTTTTCCTTCGCTCCATTGGCCGTTTTTGTAATTGAAACGGATATTCGAGCGGGTAGGAAAGAACTCAAACCCCAGTTTGGACCAGTCGATGTTCATGATTCTAACCTGCTGTTGCTAATAATGAAAAAAACACGTGAAAAATCAAATCATGGATTGATTTTGTCAAAACATTCTTGTAATATACCTTTACATTTCCAATAATCAATGTTATTTTATATAATTAACAGGCAAAATCATACAAGGATATAAAACTATGAAAATTTCCCGCATCATTATGAGTTTGAGCACCGCGGCTTTCCTCGGATTTCTCGCAGTCGGTTGCCACAGCGAACCCACTGACCTGGGCCCGGTTCCGCCGCCGAAGGACGGCGCTCCCTCCGGTCAATATTCCGCCAACGGCGTTGACTACAACGACCTCGGGAAAAATGGCGGCAAACCCGGTGACTGGAACAACGGTTCATCCGGCCAGCTCGGACCGCGCGGCGCCGGCGATTTCACTCCGATTGCAATCCCCGGCCTCAATTTCGAAGCGATTTACTTCGAATATGACCGCTCGGACCTGCGCCCCAGCGAAATGGCCAAGCTCCAGAAAGTGGCTGAATTCATGCATTCCCGTCCCGAACTCGGACTGATTATCGAAGGCCACTGCGACGACCGCGGCAGCGAAGAATACAACCGCGCCCTCGGTGAACGCCGCGCCATCTCCCTTCGCGACCAGCTCGTGAAAATGGGCGTGCCGGACCAGAACATGAAGACCATCAGCTACGGCAAGGATCGTCCGGCTGTTCAGGGCTCCTCCGCCGAAGCGCGTTCCAGAAACCGCCGCGGCGAAACGATCCCCGCCAAGATGCAGTAATTCTCCCGAAAGGGACGAGATTCATATTAAAACCCGGGAAAAATTTTCCCGGGTTTTTTGTGCCGATATTTTCATGGAAACATGTTGACAAATGAAAATGGCGGATGTATAATTAAGATATGGAAACTAATTTCCATGAAAACATCGGGCGACTTATGAACAAAACGGAAATGGCAAAAAAGCGTGTCACCATGAAGGACCTGGCCCAAGCCACGGACCTGACCGTGCCGACCATATCCAAGATCCTTAACGGCAAGGATAATTTCTGTTCCGCCGCTAAAAAAGAAGAAGTGCTGCGGCTGGCGCGCAAGTATGACTACAAGCCGAACATCGGCTACCGGATCATGACCGGTATGGAAACCAATATCGCCGCCATTATTTTTTCGCAGAACCGTAAGACCTTTGAAGAACACTGCTTGCATCTATTTGTCGCGCTGAATCGCGGCCTGGAACAACGCGGCTACGCGACTTATTCCGCGGTCATGGCTTTCGATGCCGAGGTCAACCTCTCGAAGATTCGGGAACTGGAAACGAGGGGGTGCCGGAGTTTCGTATTCATCGGCAGTCCGGTGGGTGAACGGCGGATCGAAAAGTACCTTGATGACGCTGGACATCAACATGTCGCTTTCGATTACCATGAATCCGGCAGGCAATTCTGGCCGGACGAGGAGGGGACGATCCGTGAATATGCGAAAATTCTGGAGGAAGCCGGACGGCGCAATTTCCGGTTGCTGTGTTCCCGTGCTTTCTTTGAAGGCCGCCTGCTGCCCCTCTTGTCCCCCGGTGAGCGGGAACTATTTGAGAAAGCGGCGTTTTTCGTGGAAAGCAACTCTCCGACCCAGTTCGTCGACGGGCAGAAGGCCGCGGCGGAAATCCTGCGCCAGACTCCGGACTTGCAGGGGCTCTGTTGTTATACCGACACGCACGCACTGGGCGCGGCTTATTATCTGGAAAAGAACGGGGTCAAAGTGGGGCGGGACGTATGGGTTTTCGGATTGTTCAATCTACCGTCGGTCCAGTATTCCTTTCTTCCCATCAATTCTGCGGATTTCGAGTTGGACCGCGTGGCGGAAATGATGCTGAACCAGCTTCAGTCCGCCAATCCCTTTAAAACTGTAGTCAAACCAAAAATTATCAGAAGGAGTATTTGATATGAAGAAAACATTTGCCGGTTCATTGAAGTGGGGAAAACTTTTCACGCTTATTGAATTGTTAGTAGTTATTGCGATTATAGCGATTCTTGCGGCCATGCTGCTGCCGGCCTTGAACAAAGCCCGTGAAAAAGCCGTCATGTCCCTCTGCCGTTCCAATTTGAAGCAGATTGGGTTGATGACCAATATGTATGCCGGTGAAAACGGCTCGATGATGCCTTACGGCGACGGTAAATCCGGCTGCAGCGGCCTTTACAGTTACCTCAACCGCAATGACGGTTGGGTGGGTTTGGGGAAATTGCTGGCCCCATCCTACAACGGACTCAATGACGCTTCGGTGGGGCTTCTATACCCGCAGCCGGGGGCTTTCTATTGCCCCGGCGTGGAGAAAACCCAATATTGGATTTCGTCCGTCAACTACAAATGGGGAGCAACCCGCGACAATATTTTCGGAACCTACGGATACGTCGATCCGTATAATTATCGGACCGTATACAATTATTATGTCGGCAACAACGCCTGCCCCAGTTCCAGCATTCGCGACAAATTGAAAGACAGCGGCAAAATTGAAGACGCCGCCGCCGTCAATGCGGTATTGGCATTTGACAATGTCCAGCAGAACACCTCTAGCACTCTTTTCGCTCACGGGGGACAGGTGAATATCGCCTATGTCAACGGTTCGGTGCAGACTGCCCATTACGATCTGGGCATGAACGTGATCGGATCGAAAGACAAGATCATGTGCGCCGTTTTCGGATATTGGTTCGGCGGCGCCCCGGCTCTTGACTGATTTGAATTTTGATATGAATATAAACGGAAATCTGAAAGCAAAAAGGAAAAGGACGTATGAAATATCTCATTCTGGCAAGTGTAATCTGGTGTATGGCCGGGACCGCGCC
>CALABZ010000259.1 GCA_937888615.1 uncultured Lentisphaeria bacterium
GAGGGGGCGCAATCAGAAAATTACGCCGTTTTGAAAATTGTTAGGACAGGTGTGACCCGCGCCGTTGATTTCGCCGGGGCCGGTCACCGCGATGTTTTCCGCATTGACGGCGGTCAGCAGGGCCTTGCGGCTGTTTTCCGGGGCCACATCGCCGAGTTCGTCGACGCAAACATCGTCGTAATCCTCGGGCTTGACGCTGCCCTGGAGTCTGGCGCCGGCGGAGAGATGAAGTTCCACATTGCTTTTCAGGTAGACCGTCCCGCAGGGATAGATCCCCGGTTCCAGAACCACCCGGCCGCCGCCGGCGGCGTTCGCTTCGTCAATGGCCCGCTGGACCATGCCATCTTTAACCGGAAAATCCATAACTCAAGCCTCCTCGAAAAGCTGGTTGATTGCGTCCACCGTGATATCGGCCAGCAGATAGCCGCCGTCGGAACCGACCTGACCATTGATGATCAGTCCGCCGTAACCGCCGAATTTTTCAGCGTCGGGGCTGGGCAGGTAGCCCGCCGGATGATCCGCCCCGGCCGCCAGTTGGACCAGGAACGTCTGCGCCGCGCGGCTGCGCGCCTTGATAATCTGTCCGAAATAAAGGTAAAGTTCGAACGGATTGGAAGCCACGGCGATATCGCCCATGCGGATCACGTTCATATCGAACCCGAGAACGGGGTCTTGATCCTGACTTTCGTAGCGCTCGATGACCGCCTGCGCATTTTTGATCAGTACGAAATGATGCAGTTTGCTGTCATAGGGTCCGTGTCCGTCGATCTTCTCATTGGCATGGGTTTCGGCGCAAAACGCCTCGAAAGCTTCTTTTTCAGGCATGATCGCGGTCAGGCGTACCAGTTCGGCTTTTGCCGCCACGTAATCCTGATACGAGGCCCGGCGGCGGGGAAGTGAGACCGGCTTCGAGATATGTTTGAACACCGGCGAATAATCGATTTTTTCCGGTTCCGCCGCACTCACCGTGCTCAACAACCGCTGTGCCATAACCGTTACACCGTCCTCGTGCCAGAAATCAGGCTCCGTCACATAGTGGCGCACCAGATCGCGCGGCGACTGGCAACCAGCCGGGCTGATCTGATAAATCATCCGGAAATCTTCGCCGTATTCCTGTTTCAGAAGTTCGCGTGTGGCTCCGGCGAAATCCGACGAGACGACATAGGTCGATTCCATGATCTGCGACGGACACGCCACATTCAGGAACATCCCGGTACGCTTGCCGTTTTCATCGAAAGTAAACAGCATGTCGACCCCGGAATCTTCGCCCGCTTCCATGCCGACAAAGTCGCGGCGGGTAGTGTCGCCATACATTTCGGCTTTGCCGTTGGTGTAGACCGCACGGCGGCAATGCCCGACCCGGGCGTCGCCGAATGCCCGGGCGATGCCGCCCGGCTTGCGGTTCCGCCACGCATTCACCAGATTCTGTGCGATGACCGGAATGACGAATTCGACATACTCTTCCGAAGACTGGATGTTCAAGTTCGTTTCGCGGAAAACATTGGAAAGCCCGATCTTGTTGGCGGCGGGACCGCTGTGCGTGTGAATCGCGTTCAGAAAAATATTCTCCGCCTTGATTTCGGGTTCCAGCTTCGCCACCGCTGCCCGGACCGCCCGGTGGAAATCCTGTTGGAAATTCACCAGGTCGAGGATTCGCCCTTTCGTCGAGGGATGCCGTGAGAAACTGCTCGCCGCCGGAGCTGAATGCCGCCGCCACCGTTTTCAACCGGGAGTGGATGCCCGTCGCCGTGCGTGCGTAATACTGGCCGTACAGTCCGATTTCCTTATCCGTCACCGGCGTGATATCCGCCTCGCTCCAACCGATCATAAATTTGCCGTTCATTTGCCCTGCACCTTTATCCACTGCCCGGAGGCCGCGGATTCCTTGATTTTATCCATTAAATACTGAATGTAAATGCCTTGGTCGAGCCCGGGATTGCCCGGAACCCCACGATGCACACTGTCGATGAAATTATAAAGGCAATGCATGTGACTGCGCAGCCAGCCGATCGCCGCTTTCGGCGTCGGAAACCCGCCCGGCGGGTCGAATCGCTGACCGCAGTCGATGGCCGTCCAGCCGCGGACGCCGCCCAGCGGCTTGCCACTCGCCGCCGTGTCGTAGTAATTCAGGTGATGCGGGTCCATGCTGTTGAAGCGCAAAGCTCCTTTGCTGCCGTGGATTTCGAAGCTGACTTCGTCCTCGGCTCCGGTGGCGATCTTCGACGCGCCGATATGGCCGACCGCGCCGTTGGGAAGTTTGGCCAATACCATCATATTGTCCTCGGCGGTGACTTTCATCCGTCCGCCGTCCAGGCCGGGGCGTTCCGGGTAGGCGATATGGGTGGC
Organism: uncultured Lentisphaeria bacterium; assembly: GCA_937888615.1. Lineage (GTDB taxonomy): Bacteria > Verrucomicrobiota > Lentisphaeria > Victivallales > Victivallaceae > UBA5239. Next base: position 2,347 of record CALABZ010000259.1, read on the forward strand.
CGCCATGAGTTCCGCGTAATCGCCGATCAGCGAATGCAGAAGGTCGAGGATATGACTGCCGAGGTCGGCGATGGTCCCGGCCTCCAGCTTCCACTTGAGCGGAGCGTTCGGGTCGGCACTGCCGGAATGGAGATACGCGCCACGGAATTCGAGGATTTCGCCGATCCGCCCCTCTTCGATCAACTGTTTCGCCCGCATGGTGGCGGGGAAGAAAC
>CALABZ010000260.1 GCA_937888615.1 uncultured Lentisphaeria bacterium
ATCGGAAGCATCTTGGCGACACGCGGCATGGTGCGATGAAACGCCGTATCGAAGCACACAACCTGCTGCAGTTTTGGATAACGCCGGTGAAATGCCTCAATAAGTTTCAGTTCGCCGGGCAAGTGATCCGGGTCGTATAATTCAATGCGATGCAATTCATCCAGTAATTTCGAGGTGACAATCTCGGGTTCCATATGTTTCATGCCATGGACAACTCGATGTCCTACGGCGCCCACCGCAGAAAACCAATTTTGTGTCTCAAGCCAATCGATCAGGGAATTTACCGCCGACTTATAATCGGCAACGGCGAAATCAATACCGCCCTGCCGATTTTTTGCCGAGTCATTGAAACTCAACTTCATGTCAGGCAAACCGATGCGGTCGATGTTCCCATAAAACGTGCGCTCCAGTGTTCTGCCTGTCTGATACAACGCAAACTTGATGCTGGATGAGCCGCCATTGATCGTCAACACGTTCGTGTTCGTCATTCTCCCACCTCCAATCCAAGCGAAGCCAGCTTCGCGCATGTGGACTTGTAATCGGTATGAAGAATACTTCGAATCCCCAAACTTTCCGCGACTTCGACGAACATCATCGTATTTTCGATATAGACGACCCGCCGTGCCGCTACCGAGGCGACGCCAAGGGCAAGGCGAAAGATATCGGCATCGGGTTTTCGCAGCCCAACCACGCAGGAGGAGATAAAGAAGTCCACAAACTCAGCCAACTTGAACTTCCGGATTCTATACTCGTTCAGTCCGTGCCCTTCGTTGCTGACTACGACGATTTTTAATCCATAGCGTGCCTTAAGTCGGCGGAGCAACTCTATCATTTCAGGGTATGGCTTGGATTGGGCGAACATGAAATCCCGAAACTGAGCCGGCGTAAATGGTCGCTTCTCATAAAACACCACCTGCCGCAGGTATTCTTCAAGCGTGATCTTGCCCAATTCATAAGTATCAAGGGCCTCGTCATGCCGCTTTTGCAGTTGTTTCGCACTTAACCCAAATTCCCGGGCCGCCAACTTGCCGGCATCGTGGCTCCAGCCGTCGGTCAGCAAAACGCCTCCGATGTCGACAAACAAGTAGGTGATTTCAGTATTTTTTTTCATCTTTTTTGCCATGGTTCGAATCATCGTTGCCACAGGATTCGCGCGTACTCCAGTGGAATCGCAACGCCTTTGCGATACGGAATCACCCGCGCCGTGTAGTCCGTTGCCGGCCGGACCGCGGAGACGGTAGTGCCGTAAATGTAACCGCCTTCCGCCCCCGCCAGCGGGCGAATCAGTTTCATTTCCTTCCGCAACGGGCTCCCGTCATTGAGTCCGTCGGCATAAATTTCAACGCGCACGGCTTGCGGGTCAAGATTATTCAAATAGAGCGGAACCTCAAATCGGTGTTGATCGCCCTTGGTTTCAAGTGTTACTTCGCCAAAATGCAATGTCCCCCATTTCTCATCCAAAGTATTTTTCCAATGAATGATGTCTCTGCCTGCCGCACCTTTATCCGCAATGCGCTCCACGTAGGCGGCTGCCGCTGGCAGGTAACTTTTCTCGGTGTATTCGCGTACCGCGCGATTGCTGGAAAATCGCGGCGTCAATTGCGCCATGCTTTCCCTGATCCGCTTGACCCAGGCGACGGGAATCCCGTTCGCATCCCGGTTGTAGAACTCCGGAATTACCTCGTTTTCCAGCAAATCGTAAAGCTGTCCGGCCTCCGCCGCATCCCAGGCCGGATCTTCGCCGTGCTCCTGGCCGTCGCCCAATGCCCAGCCCACGTCGGGGGTATACGCTTCCGCCCACCAGCCGTCCAACTCCGAGAGATTGATCCCGCCGTTTACGAGCACCTTCATCCCGCTTGTTCCGCTGGCCTCCCAGGGGCGACGCGGCGTGTTGATCCACACGTCCACGCCCTGCACCAGATGTTCGGCCAGAAGCATGTCATAGTCACTCAGGAAGATCACATGCGGACGGACATCGGGCCGACGAATAAACTGCATCCAGCTTTTAATCAACGCCTGACCGCTCAGGTCGGCCGGATGCGCCTTGCCGGCCATGATAAGCTGCACCGGGTACTTCGGATTGGTTAACAGACGAAGCAACCGGTCCGGATCGTGGAGTAACATATTCGGTCGTTTGTAAGTGGCGAAACGACGCGCAAACCCCAGCGTCAACACGTTGGGATCGAATAATTGTTTTGCCATTTCCACCGCTTCCGCCGATGCGCCGGAGGCTGCCAATTGCCGGGATAATCGCCCGCGGACATACTCAATAAAAGATTGACCGGCGGCATTGCGGAATTCCCAAAGCTTGGCGTCGGGGATACGGTTGATCTGTTGCTCCAGCTGATCGGTAGTGCCCAGCCAGCGAGTTTTCCCGCAGGCCTGCGTCCAAAGGTCGTCGGATTCTCTGGAGTCCCAACTCGACATGTGAACTCCGTTAGTCACGTATCCGACGGGAATTTCCGCGGTAGGCCAGTCCGGGAAAAGAGGCTCAAAGAGATGCCGGCTTACTTTCCCGTGCAAGCGGCTCACGCCATTCACCGACCCGCTTCCGTGGATTGCCAAATACGCCATATTAAAATTTTCCGACGCGTCGTTTGGATTATGACGACCCAACGCCAACAAATCCTGAAACGAAATATGTAATGCTTCCGTGGCGTATCTTCCCAGGGATTGCTCCATCAGCGACGGCAAAAATCGATCAAATCCCGCGTCCACCGCGGTGTGCGTGGTAAAAATATTGCCGACCCGCGTGACCACCAATGCCTCCTCAAACGACTGCCCGTATTTCTGCATGAACCCCCGGGCACGTTCCAAGACGGCAAATGCCGCATGACCTTCGTTCAGATGACAAACTTCCGGGTGGATGCCAAGGGCGTCCAGCAACCGCCATCCGCCGATCCCCAGGAGCATTTCCTGTTTGATGCGTAACTCTGGTCCACCCCCGTATAACTCGCAGGTAATTCCACGATCGGATGGGGAATTCGCCTCGTCATTGCTATCCAGAAGATAAAGTTGTACTCTGCCGACCCGAACCTGCCAAGCGCGCACCCAGATGGAGTACCCGGGCATGGCGATTTCCACCCGTAACGGTTCACCGTTTGCCCGACGCAATAGTGTAATCGGTAATTTTTCAGGATCGTTATAAGGATATTGGACTTGCTGATTACCGTCTTTGTCGATCACCTGGCGAAAATACCCCTGCTGGTAGAGCAGACTGACGCCGACCACCGGTACGCCCAGGTCGCTGGCAGTCTTGAGTTGGTCGCCTGCCACGTTGCCCAACCCGCCGGAATAGATCGGGAGTGCTTCGCTCAACATGAACTCCATGCAGAAATAGGCGACCGCAGTCAACGGAGACCGCGGATAAGCCTGCTGAAACCAACCCGGGGCTGTCGCCGCCTCTTTTTGAGACTTCACGAGGTTTTCCACCATGGCGCGGAAGACCGGATCGGCCAATTTGCGTTTTACTTCGCTCCACGGCACCGTTTGCAAAACGGCATAGGGATGGCGGGTACGTTCCCACAGCACCGGGTCGAGTTGCCGCCAGACTTCGTCTGTGCCGTGATTCCAAGACCAGCGCAAATCAAGAGCCAGTCCCGTCAGGGATTTGAATCCGTCGAATTCGTTTTCCACAGCCATGAGTCCGGGGCTCCTTATGTTGCGGGATGGTACGCTTGCCCCGTGGCCGGGACAATGTTTCATAGAAAGATCAGTAGAAAGCCTCCTGTATTATTATATCATTTTGATTGTAAAATACAAACGCCAATTTCAAAACTATCGTTTTTTACCGTCATTCGAGCCAATTCTTAGAGGTACCCAAAGCGGACGGACTGTTTTATGAAAAAATCGTATGACCGGTTGAGCTTATTTTTTCGAACCGAAAGGCTTTAATAATTTGCTGAAATCATTTTTCAATTCGGTTGGAATATTCGCGATCGGCGTATCATTCAGGTTAAAGACAACATTGAAATTACTCAAAATGATATATGCAGCTGCACAAATAAATCCCATAAGCGCGCCAATCACAATATTTTTGGTATATTTTCCGGGAATCGGCTGCAACGGAGGAGTGGCCGCCTCAATAACCGTCACCGATGGAGCATTTTCCGAAATTTCCATTTTTAAACTTTCGCGTTTCGTCGCAAGATCGATGTAGCTTTTCCGTTTGAGATTGGCGATTTCCTCAAGCTTTTCCATTGCTTCAATGCATTGATAATACTCCGGATATTGATCTTTATTCTTTAAAACAACCTTGAGCTGTTTATTGCGCTCAATAAAAATAGCCAGATGGTGCTTTGCTTCATCCAATTCCGCCTTTGCCAAAGTAACATTTTTCTCAACAAACTCAAGATTTCTCATTGAGTTGGAGTTGAACTGGTAATTATAAAAGGAATTGATTTGAGATACGGTATTATTCAGTATCTGGGTGGCGATATTCGGATAAGTTGAAGTGTATTTCAGTACCAACAGATTGGTTTTTCGATCATAATTAATTTTGATCTGGCCTTTTAGCTTATTTATTACGCTGCCGATGTTGTCTGTTTTAAAGAAAGCCAAGAGATTTTCTTTCTTGTTTTTGCCGCTGTTCCCGATGTGATAATCGGAGAGAACAATGCTTTTAATAAAGTCATTTGATTTGAGCACCGCCTCGTAGGTGTTATTCAACAAATTCTTCGTTTGGGTCGAGCCCAAATAATCCCTTGAATCGGAAACTTTTCTAGGCGGCTGAAGCAGGATGGTGGTTTCAACCAGATAAAACTCTTCGTAGTTCATTTTCGTGAAAACGCCTCCCCCCACTACGCCAATCAGAACCAGCAGGATAATCAGTTTCCTGTATTGAAATATCAGAACAAGTAATGGCATAAATGAAGCTCCTTTTTCGGGCGTAGTTGGAATTTTTTTATCCGTAGCCAATTTCAAAACGATTGGTTTGCCCTTGTAAATAGCTCGGCTCCTTA
>CALABZ010000261.1 GCA_937888615.1 uncultured Lentisphaeria bacterium
AATACCACAATCCCCACGGCAGCATCATCTCACCCACCGTATAGAACATCGCCTGATCCAGCGGCGTATCCTGCCAGCCGATAACCGTAGCCGCGGCATGAACCGCCGCCCGCAACGAGTTCAATCCATGCTCTCCCGACCGCATATAGAGCGGATCCCAGCTTTCGACGTAGCGCCACTCGTTGAGATGCAGTTCGGTTTGTTCAAAACCATAGGAATCAAGTAATTTCCTGGCGCGGACCGGCTCGTCAATGATCCGAAACGGATGGGTCGGCGACGCATAACAATGCCAGGAGAAAAAATCCAGCGGAATCTGGCGGTCACGGCAATGCTTCAGGAATTTATCGATGAAATCTTCCTCCCCGCGACCGGTTTTCTCATCCAGTTTCCAAAACGCGGCGCCGCCGATTTTAAGCTGCGGGAAACGGCGCTTGATCCGGGGCGCCGCAACTTCATACAGACGGCAAAATTCTTCCGCCGTGCCGTTCCACATTTTGGAGGACTCCGGCGCAAAGCAGCGGCTGTCATCGGGTTCGTTCCAGATTTCCCAATAAGGAATGTTCCAGTTGTAACCGCTCTTCCAACCTTCATTGTAATGCCGGATGATATGCATGCAGATATCCGTCCATTTCTCAAAATCGTCAGGCGGAAACGCATAATAGTGGGGTTCGCAGAACTCGATCGAAGTACCCAGTCGATAGACAATCTGCGAGCCGTTGGCGATGATGCGGCGGATATACTCATCGGTCTGGTCGAAGTAATAGTTGCGCGGATCGTCGGCATCCGCCTCCCAGTTGCCGAATATGTGGTGGATATCCACCAGCCGCATGCCGGGATTGCTCAACGGCGCATCATGCAATCGAGTCAGCGGAATATCGAGCATGGCGAAGTCGGTTTGAAAACTCTTGAACGGCGGCGCCATTTTAGGCCCGAGATTGCCGCCGTTGAGGCGGCGCAGACGAACTCCCGTACAGCGATGCGGATTGATGGTGATTGTTGCGACCCCTGACATAAGTATTCTCCTCCCGATCAATCGATTTCATCCAGATCAATGTCTTTGAACTGCACATTCTGGAGGTTGGTCACGATCACGACCGCAACATACCGGGTCCCCTTCCAGAAAGTATCCCGGGAGAGTCCAAACGGCTTGACATCCGAAATCCGCCCGTTAAACTCCGTCCATTTATCAGCGGCAACCGGCGCATAAGCCGCGGCGGTATAAATATAGAAATCGCCCGACTTATGCTGCCGTACCGCCGCGCCGGCGGCTTTCGATGCGGCAAGCGGAGACTTCAAACGGACAACATTGCCTTCGATCGAAGCGATTTCGATAATGCCCCGATTGGGCAGATCGCTCAAATCGGCTTTTGTATTGAAGGCAACATAACGATGGGGAGCATTTTTCCACCGGGAAGCGTCTTTGACCGTAATCTGCCGATCGCCGGCTTTCGCCTCCGCCGCCAGGGTCGTATCACTGCCGGGAACCACATTGACATAAGCCGGAATAATTTGCTGTTTTCCGGCGTCATAGGGAACCAATCCGAAGCAAACCCAGCCGCTGCCCGGCTGTGAAGCTTTGAATTTACCCGAAATTTGATATACTTTGGCCGGATTGATCTCAAGCGCGGGGCTGGAAATCCGGGCACCGCTGCCGACAATCACCCGTATCCCATTATTCAGTTCGACCTTACCTCCAACATACTGATTCGGTTCCGCGCCGCAAGCTGCAGCGGCGATGGCGATGACACCCAACATGGAAAATATTTTCATGACCGGCTTCTCCTTCCTTTAATAGTGGTTTTGTCAAAACTCTTATAACTAAATGGCCTTTGGAATACAGGATATTCAATTCAAGGCGAACGGCTGTCGCTTTGGCTGGGCTGTCCTCCATCCATACACGCTTCCCCAAATTCAAGCGGGTTGTCGTTATGACCACCCTGATAGTGGGATTTTAATCTAAACGCTTAGATAGTATAATTCAAATCTTTTCATTTGTCAAGACGCAAACAATGAGAACCGTTGTTTTTTTGTTTATTTTTCAATCGGAAATCAAAATTTTAATTTTTTTAAGGAGACCTTCTTGACAAATTCGAGAAGATGCTGTATAATCCATCTAAACGATTAGATAAACAATGGAAATTGGGTCCATGCGCATTACTTTAAAAGACATTTCCCGCGAATCTGGAATCAGTATCTGCTCCGTATCCCAGATTCTCAACAACAAGCCGAAAGCGGCATTGCTGACACCGGAAACCCATCGCAAAGTCCGGGAAACTGCGGAACGCCTGGGTTACTGCCGCGACGAATTGGCACGGGCGATGGCGACAGGGCGCACCAATGTGGTCGCGGTCGTAATGCCGGACTGCGAGTATGGCATGCCGATTTTAAGCGGCATTGCGGATGAGGCGGCTCAATATGGTCTTTCAATCAAGCTGATCTCCGGTCCGTTTGACAAACTGGATATTGTTTCCGCACTGCGTGAAGCGCTCAGCCATCGTGTGGTCGGCCTGATCGTCTGCGGTTTTCGTATGGAATTCATGCCCGAGCTCCGCCGGTTTCAGAAAACAACCAAAGTACCGGCCGTCATTACCAAGGCGGACAATGTATCCGAAGATTTTTCCAATGTGGCAACCGACCAGATCGAAGGCGTGCGACTGGCTATGGAGCATCTCCTGCAGTTGGGACATCGGAAAATCTTCTGCATCGGAGAAGAAGGTTATTACCATACGATCCGCAAGGATGAATACACGCGAATCATGGAACATGCCGGACTGGTCCCGCGCGTTTTCGGCGACAATTGTTACGATGAGGTCTGTGCCGCCAATCCCGATGCGGTATTCTGCAGTCACGACGGTTATGCCCATAAACTGCTGATTCATCTTTATCGCAAGCGGCTTTTCGTTCCGGACATATTTTCGGTGGTTGGATTCGGAGACCTGAACTCATCGGGGTTGACAGTACCGCCGTTGACAACGGTGCATGAACCCTATTACGAAGTCGGAGTTGAGTTGCTGCGCTGCGTCCACCGCCAATTGGACGGATATCTCGCAGTGGAAAATATCAAGCTCCCCATCGAACTTGTGATTCGCGAGACAACCGCCCCGGCCGGAAAATCAATGGCAACCAATAAATCCTTTCTAAAAAAATGAGGTGAAATATGAAAGAAGCGTCCATTATTCGAAAAAGTTTTACATTAATCGAGCTCCTGGTAGTAATAGCTATCATAGCCATACTGGCGGCGATGCTGCTTCCGGCGTTGAACGCCGCCCGCGAACAGGCGCGCGGCACTACATGCACCAACAATCTCAAGCAGATCGGATTAGGCAGCAGCCAATACGCCGGCGACTACGATTATTTCTTGTCCGGCGGCAATGCCGCAAATCCGGGAACGACCGTTTTCTACCCGCAGCAAATACTGCCGTATATCGGTCTGGCCGACCACTATCAGAGCAATGGACGCTGGATCAAGGATAAAACCAATATTTCGATCGTGAAATGTCCCTCCGATAACAACCCGTTTTATTTTTCCGGCGGAAAAAATCTCTATAATTACTGCGTTGGTGAACAGGGCCTAACCTACGCGGGCAACCTTCAGGTCTGCCGCAATGACAAGTCCGGGATCGCAATGGCAAAAGTCCTGAAACCATCCACCACGGTCTATTTCGTGGAATCAAGTTATAATGTGGTCAATCGCAATGACTACAATAATTATCCTCGCAACTATCAGAAAAATTTCCACGGCGGCACTTCCAGAGTCATGCTGACAGATTGCCATGTGGAACGCCGCCCTGCCGGGAATTACACCGACAATGACGCGCTTCATTGGGATCCCGCACAATAGTTGATGATTGTTTAATGAATTCGATTGATGATTGATGATTGATGACAAGGAGAATCAGGATGATTAGAAGACGTGCACGAACCATGATTGCCGCGACCGCAATGATGTTCTTTGCTATGCTGCCGCTTGCGGGTGTGGAAGGTATTGTCATGGGAGAT